>JAADDU010000094.1 GCA_013153755.1 Campylobacterota bacterium
TGCCTGATTGTAAAATGCTTTTTTTGTTTTTATATCCTGTTTATAAACTTTTATTGCCTCTTTTTGAACCAACATTAATTCATAAAGCAATTTTACTCTATAAACTAAAAATGCTTTTGCCTCTTGTAGAGATAATTTTGATATATCTTCATCCAATTTTGAAGCTTTGATACTCAATGAGGTCTTAGAAAAATCCCAAATTTTTTGTCTTAAACTTATTCCATAACCATTCCCATCATCATCATTTGTATGGAAAACTCCATTTACGGGTAAAACATAAGTTTGCATAGGATTATAGTTTGCATTTATATTAATCTGTGGTTTATATGATGAGGAAGATACTTCATACCCCTTTTGTGCTTGTTTGATTTTTAACATAAATGTTTTTATATCAGGATGATTGGCTAAAGACTTATCTATACACTCATTTAATGTTAATGTTTTAGCAAAAAGTGTAGATGTTATTATCAATGATAGAGTAAAAAAAATTTCTATTTTCATAAAAAGCTCCTATTTAGTAGTTAATTGTACCGCTATTATATGAACTATAAGTGAATTAGTTAAACCATCTAAACAATTAACAATATTTTCAGAGAACCTAAAAAAATGTAGTAGCTAAAAGATATAAATTTTAGCTACTATTTTTAAAGTTATTTTTACTAATAACAAATTTAAAATTTCCAGAGTTTCTACCTTTAATGATATCAAATCAAAGTGAATTTTGTGTTAATTAATCATCATCCTTATCTTCACCAAATGTTTTTTTAAGTCCTTCTATCAATGCCTGCTTATCTTCATCACTAAGTCTAGCTTCTGGATGAGCTAAAAGATAAGATTTTAGAGGCATTTCACCCTCTTCTACTTCTTCTACAGCATCTTCACCCTCATTTTTTTTCTGTTTGCCCCACATTGAAACATTAAAATGTTCTCGACCCTCTACAACATGATGATAAACTGACCAAGAGATAGGAGCAACATTACTATACCAAGGCCATTTTGTCTCATTTGAATGGCAATCTCCACATGCTCTCATAAATATCTCTTTAGTTTTTGGAGAGTCCCAATTTGGTTGGGCTAAAACTTCTGGATTTGTATGATCTTTACCATAAGGAATAAATTGAATTACAACAAATAACACAATTAAAACTAATAATACCTTTTTCATAATATCTCCTTTTATAAGATTTTTTTATAATACTAGCATAATATATATAAAACTTCTACCTAGTTAAAAGTGCTATTTGTTTATCAGTTAAAACCTCTTGAGTCCTTCTAATGCAATCTATTTGGAAAATTATCAAACATCCAAGCTGCAACTTTTTCAAGTTCTTCTTTACTTATATTTCCTTTTTGTGGAGGCATTAGTCCAAATCTTTTTATCTTTTGTGGCATACAAATAGATTTTGACCTATCTGGATTCATAACATAATCTTTTATAAACTCTATAGCTTTTGATCTATCAGGATATGTCTGTTTTAAATGTCTCATAACACCCATAAGAGCAGGTGCAACTACTTTTGACTTATCAAGTGGCTTTTGTTTAAGATGACAAGCTGAACACTTAGCATCAAAAATTGACTCTGCACTATCTGCACTAGCTAAAAGATTGCTACCCAATGCAAATAATATAGTTACTAATACTGTTTTTTTCATGTTTTATCCTTTTTGCAAGACAAATTATATAAATATAAAATGAACCATATGTGAATCAAAACTTATAAAATTTCTTTTACTTGATAAATTACTACTCTGTTAATCTTACTTAGATAGTATATAATCTATAAAACATATAGGGGAAATATATGAAAAAAATTATGGATATTATCATCTCGATGAAAACCATGCTCATTTTTACACTGATTTTTGCACTATCTTCTGCAGTGGCTACATTTATCGAAAATGATTTTGGTACCCAAACAGCGTGGGCAGTTGTTTATGGAACAAAATGGTTTGAGTTTATTATGGTTATATTAGCTTTAAACTTAATAGGAAATATATTTAGATTTAAACTTTATAAAAAGGATAAACTTCCTGCTTTAATCTTTCATGCTGGTTTTTTAGTCATACTACTTGGCTCATTTTTAACACGATATATAGGTTATGAGGGGATTATGCATATTAGAGAAGGTGCATTTTCAAATCATATAACATCTACAAATAACTACATAAACATTGATGCTACAAAAGGGGATAAAGAGTATCACACTCAAAAAAAGATACTTCTATCAAAGATAACACCAAATAGTTTTGATCTAACTTTAGATATAGATGGTAAAAAAGCATCCTTTATACTTAAAGATTATTTACCAAATGCAAATCAAAAGATTATAGAAGATAAAAATGGTAAAGCGATCATAAAGATGATGGTAGCAGGAGCTAGCGGTCCTCAAACTCTCATCCTAAGGGATGGTGAAATCAAAAATGCATCAGGGTTAAAAATATCATTAAACAATCCAAAAAAAAGTGATATATCTATATATACAAAAGATGGCAAATTTTTCTTTAAAAGTACAAAGCCTATCAATTGGATCAAAATGGCAGATAACAGCAATGGAGAATTTGAAGCAGGTAAAGAGTATCCATTTGAAAGTGGTAGATTGCTAGATATCAATAATATAAAAGTTGTACCAAGAGAACTATTTTTAAATGCAACAGTAAAACTTGTAAATGCAGTAGATAAAACATCTGCTGGGAAGAAGATGAAAGAGGCACAAAAAGAGGCATTGATAGCTGATCTAAACTATAATGGCAAGAGTAAAAGTATCGCTCTGTTTGGTTTTGGAAGAGGTACAAAAGGTATCCCTGTTGAATTTATACTTGATGGTGTAAAATTTAAACTTAGATGGGGAACAAAAGATATAGAGATACCTTTTTCAATACAATTAAGAGACTTTCAACTAGAGAGATATCCAGGAAGCATGTCTCCTGCATCATATGCAAGTGAAGTTACACTTATAGATCAAGAGAAAAAACTAGAAAAACCTTATAGGATATATATGAACCATGTTTTAGATTATAGAAATTATCGTTTTTTCCAATCTTCATATGATACAGATGAAAAAGGTACAGTCTTATCTGTAAACCACGATCCTGGAAAAAACCCAACATATATAGGTTATCTACTACTTACTATAGGATTTATTTTAAGTTTATTAAATCCAAAGAGTAGATTTAGAAAACTTGCAACGGCAGTAAAAAAAGATACTATGATGGGTAGTTTTATACTGTTTTTGTTTGCTTCCATGTTTATAAATCAACCTCTATTTGCCAATGATGCAAGCAATGTTATAAAAAGTTATAAAAAAGAGCATGCTCAAAAATTTAGTGATCTTTTAATCCAAAGTGTTGATGGTCGTATAAAGACTATAGATACATTTGCAAATGAAGTGATGCTAAAACTTCATAAAAGCACCGATATAGACGGGCTAGATGCTAATCAAGTTATGCTTGGTATGCTTACATCTCCTCAAGCTTGGCAAGATGTACCTTTTATCAAAGTAAAACATACAAAACTTAGAAAGATACTAGGTATAAAAGATGGAGAAAAATATGCCTCTTTTAATGACTTCTTCTTAAATAAAACACAGTATAAATTGGTAAGTGAGATACAAAACTCTGTAAGAAAACCTCCTATAAAAAGAAATGAGTATGATAGAAGTCTGATAAAAACTGATGAAAAACTCAATATTATGTATATGATATTTACAGGTGATCTTCTTAAACTAATCCCAAAAGTAAATGATGAAAATCATAAATGGTACTCTGTTAAAGAAGCAATAGGAACTTTTCCAACAGATGAAGCTAACGGAGTTAGAAAACTCTTTATTGATTATTTTAGCTCTATTGATGAGGCTGTAAAAAGTGGAGATTGGAGTAAAGCTGATGAAGGTTTAAAAGCTTTACAAGATTACCAATACAAAATCTCAAGTGATATCATCCCAGATCGAGGTAGGTTAAATGCTGAAAAGTTATTTAAAAGATGGGGAGTAACAAATAAATTAATTATTGTTTATATAACAATCGGTTTGATTTTACTTATATTTGTGATGATAAATATGGTAAAACAAGACAAAACCAAATATAGTAAATTGGTTAAGTTTACACAAAGCCTATTTGTTTTAGCATTTTTAATTCATACAGCAATACTTGCAGCTCGTTGGTATATAGGTGGACATGCACCTTGGTCAAATGCTTATGAAGCTATGCTTTATGTTGCATGGTCTATGGCACTTGCCGGATTGGTATTTATGAAGTACTCTCCTATGGTTCCAGCTCTTACCTCTATCATCGCAGGAAGTACACTAGCAACTACATTTTTCAATGAGATGAATCCACAAATCACAAATCTCGTACCTGTATTAAAATCATACTGGCTAAATATCCATGTATCTATGATTACAGCTAGTTATGGATTTTTAGGACTTAGTATGATCTTAGGTCTTTTTACTCTTGTTTTATTTTTGATGAGAAATAAAAATAATCCAAATATAGACAAAAGTATCATAGAAGCTACTAGAATCAATGAGATGACAACTATAGTTGGACTTATGATGCTTACAATTGGAAACTTTTTAGGTGGTGTATGGGCAAATGAATCATGGGGTAGATATTGGAGTTGGGATCCAAAAGAGACATGGGCTTGGATATCTATACTTGTTTATGTAGCAGTTACACATATCAGATTTGTTCCTTACTTTAAAAAGCATTATGAGTATAAGTATGCAGTAACTTCTGTACTAGCTTTTAGCTCAATTGTTATGACATTTGTGGGAGTAAACTATTATCTTTCCGGTATGCACTCTTATGCAGCAGGTGAGCCCGTACCTGTTCCAAAATATTTATATGTCATCATTGCTTTAGTGTTTGCACTTATATTTGCGGCTTCACTAAAAATCAAAGATAGAGTTGGAAAATAAATCCAACTCTATATGCCATAGTTGCTGCCATAATTTTCAACTACAAAATCTATGTCTTTGTCACCTCTTCCAGAAAGATTAATTAGTATATCTCCGATATCTTTTTCCTTAGCCAATTTAAAGGCATAAGCTAAGGCATGAGCAGACTCAATAGCTGGTATAATCCCCTCCTCTCTTGATAATTCAAAAAAAGCATCAATTGCTTCTTGATCATTTATATATGAGTAATTTACACGACCTAAATCTTTAAGATAACTATGTTGTGGTCCAACAGATGGATAATCAAGTCCACTAGCTACCGAATAAACTTCTGCGGGTTCACCATCTTTATCTTGAAGCATATATGATTTAAAACCATGCATCACCCCAATACTTCCATGTGTAATAGTTGCTGCATGTTCTCCTAATTTATTTATATCTCGTCCTGCTGGTTCAACCCCATGCATATGAACATCTTTATCATCTAAAAATGCAGTAAAAAGACCCATAGCATTTGAACCACCACCAACACAAGCAACCAAATTATCGGGAAGTTTTCCAACCATTTCTAAAAACTGTTCTCTTGCTTCTACTCCAACTATAGATTGAAAATCTCTAATCATTCTAGGATAAGGATGAGGACCTACTACCGAACCTATACCAAAAAGTTGAGTTTTTGGATCTTCTAAGTATGCCCCAAATGCTGAATCAACTGCTTCTTTCAAAGTCTTTCTACCATGAGTTACAGGTATGACATTTGCTCCTAGTATTTTCATCCTTACAACATTTGGATACTCCTTTTTCATATCCACTTCACCCATATGAATATCACAATCTAATCCTACCAATGCAGCAGCTGTTGCAAGAGCCACACCATGTTGCCCTGCTCCAGTTTCTGCTATAAGCTTCTTTTTCCCCATCTTTTTTGCTAAAAGTGCTTCTCCTAAACAGTGATTTATCTTATGTGCACCCGTATGATTTAAATCTTCCCTTTTTAGATATATATTAACTCCACATTTTTTTGATATATTTTTGGCATGAAAAATAGGAGAAGGACGACCAACATAATGTTGATATAGTGAAGATAACTCTTTTAAAAACTCAGGATCTTTTCTAATTTGTTCATAAGAGGCAGTTACCTCATCCATGATAGTTTGAAGCTGAGGAGGTATAAAGCTTCCACCATACTCACCAAAATAACCCTCTTCATTTGGTAGTTTACAATCAAATATATTTTTTGCCATCAAATCTCCTTTTGATAATTTATAAAAAGGATCTTACAATATTTACTCTTTCATAAATAAAATTTAATATATTAAGAACTAACTAAAAGTTTAATATTTTTGCTTTTGATTTTTAATTTGATTACATCTCCTACTTTTTGTTTAGTTTCAATTTTTATCGTATTTTTATCTACAAAAGTTAATTCTATATCTTTTGGAAATGTTATATCACCTAAGATATCATTTGGATCTTTTGGCTTAAAATATAAGAAATTTGGATGTTGATTTGATATCTCA
>JAADDU010000007.1 GCA_013153755.1 Campylobacterota bacterium
AGTAGTGTGTATATAGCAACATTACTAAACCAAGCACCAAAATATGCAATCATTTGTATAGTAGATAATCTTTTTAAAACTAATTCTGTTCTCAATAACTTAAAATATCTATTCATAAATGCAAGATTATCATAAAAATTCACTTTTTTACTAAAGTTATTTTTTAAGTTGTCGATATATTAGGTGATATAAGTAATATTTACATAAAAGGAGTAGGTTATGGATGGCATAGCAAATGTTGCAAGACAACAACAAACTCAAATCAATTCAACAGAAATTCAAGGAAAAGCAACACAGCAAGTTCAACAACATAAACAAGAAACTCCAAAAGCTGACATGGTTGAACAAATACAAAAATCTGCAATGGAACCTATGAAAATAGATTCTAAAGAGCAAGTAGAAGATCTAGTAGCTAAACTAAATAGTGCTCTTGCACCGATGAATACTAATCTAAAGTTTGGTGTTGATTTAGATGATATTTTTTATGTTTCAGTTGTAGAATCAGAAACAAGCAAAATGATTAGAAGATTTCCAGCAGAAAAAGCAGCTGATTTTTTACCAAAAATGCAAGAACTTACCGGAATGCTCTTTGATTCAAAAGGGTAAAACAGAGCCCCTTTTGAATCATAATTAAACTTTTAAACTTTCTAACTACCTATCTTCCTAACCATCTTTTAATCTCTTTTATTGTAAAATCGCGATAATTATTTTACTAAAACAAGGTTTTTAATATGAAAAAAGAGGTTAAAAAAGTAGTTCTTGCCTATTCTGGAGGACTCGATACAAGTATCATCTTAAAATGGCTACAAGAAGAATATAAAGCTGAAGTTATCACTTTCACAGCTGATTTAGGTCAAGGTGAAGAGGTTGAACCAGCTCGCCAAAAAGCACTTGACAATGGCATAAAACCTGAAAATATTTTTATACTAGACATACAAGAAGAATTTGTAAAAGATTATGTTTTCCCTATGTTTAGAGCAAATGCAATTTACGAGGGAGAATACCTTTTAGGAACTTCTATTGCTCGTCCACTTATAGCTAAAAAACAAATAGAAATCGCACAAAAAATGGGTGCAGATGCAGTAAGTCATGGAGCTACAGGAAAAGGTAATGACCAAGTAAGATTTGAGCTTGGTTACCTTGGACTAAACCCAGATATAACTGTTATAGCTCCATGGAGAGAGTGGGACTTAAACTCAAGAGAAAAACTTTTAGCTTATGCAAGAGAACATGGCATAAACATAGATCAAAAACATGTTGATGCTGATGGAAACCCAACTGTAAGCCCATATTCTATGGATGCAAATTTACTTCATATCTCTTATGAAGGACTGCATCTAGAAAACCCTATGAATGAACCAGAAGAATCAATGTGGTTATGGACAAACTCTCCTGAGAATGCTCCTGATGAAAAAGAATACATAACTATTGGTTATAAAAATGGAGATCCTGTCTCTTTAAATGGGGAAGAATTATCTCCAGCAACAATGTTAAGAACACTAAATGAATACGGAAATAAACACGGTATAGGTAGAATTGACATAGTTGAAAACCGTTTTGTAGGGATGAAAGCTCGTGGGTGCTATGAAACTCCAGGTGGTACTATCATGCTAAAAGCGCACCGTGCTATAGAGTCTATCTGTTTAGACAGAGAAGAAGCTCATATGAAAGATGGGATGATTGCCAAATACGCAGAACTTATCTACAACGGCTTTTGGTTCTCTCCAGAACGAGAAATGATGCAAGCAGCCATAGATACTACTCAAAAATATGTAGAGGGAACTGTAAAATTAAAACTTTACAAAGGGAATGTTGAAGTTGTAGGTCGTGAATCTGATATGTCACTATATAGCGAAGAACATTCAACTTTTGAAGAAGATGAAGTGTATAATCAAAAAGATGCTGAAGGTTTTATAAGACTCAATGCTCTTAGAAGAATTATTGCTGGAAAAAAAAGGGGAAGTAAATAATGATAAAAATCGATATGAATTCACCTGAGTTTCTTGCAAGAATGGAAAAAACCATAAAATTTACAGACAAAGTTTGTGAATCGCGTGGTTGGGTTTATAACCCTCAAGAAGAGGTCAACGAAGGTGTACAAATGGGTCTTGCTCGTAATAAGATGATGTACAACAAACTGTTTTGCCCATGTTTTATGGTTGATGATAGTGGAGATAAACCTAAAAGTGTTGATGATAGAATCTGTCCATGTAAACCAGCTATAGAAAAAGAGATACCCGAGAATGGAACTTGTCACTGTGGAATCTTTTGTACTCCAGAATTTGCAGAAGCAAAAAGAATAGAACTTGGTATGGAAGAAGCTGTACACACTCACTCTCGTGGTTTAAGTAAAGAAGAATGTGCTCAACTAGTAAATCAAGCTGAACTAGATGGCGATGAGCTTCAAGCACTTATGGAAGCAAGAGAACTTAAAATGACAAACTTTAAACTTGTGGATGTTCGTGAACATATGGAGTGGCAGATGGGTCATATAGCAGGTGCTGATGTGTTAGTTCCAACAAGTAGTTTCTTTAAAACATGGGATGAAGCAAAACTTCAAAAAGACGAAAATATTATCCTTTATTGTCATGTTGGTAGTCGTTCTGCACATGTTGCAAGAATACTTACAGATATGGGTTACACTAAGATAGGTAATCTAACACACGGTATAGTTTCTTATGCTGGAGAGATTCAAAGATAGTTAAATAAACTAAAATAGGAAAATAAGATGAAAGTATTACTAATTAAAGATGTAAAAAGCCTTGGTAAAAGAGGTGAAGTAAAAGAAGTTAAAGATGGCTATGGTAAAAATTTTCTTATTGGAAAAGGTTTTGCTAGACATGCTACACCGGAGATACTAGAGCAACATGCAAAAGATGAACTTATAGTTGCTCAAAATCTTGAAAAAGAAGTAAATAAACTAAAAGAGATAGCTAAGCAACTAGATAAAGCTGAAGTAATTATCACTAAAAAGCTAGGACAAAATGGTCATCTTTTTGGTTCTGTTACAAAAGATGAGATAGCAACTGCACTAAAAGAGCAACACGGCATTGAGATAGATAAAAAGCATATAAATGAAAAAAGTGCCATTAAAACTGTAGGTGAACACGATTTAGATTTTAAGCTAGGTCATGGACTTCATGCTACACTTCATGTAGATGTTCAAGGAGAATAAGTGAACTGTTTTTTCTCGCCGCTAGGCGTAGCTTTAGTGAGAGGAATTGAAACTGGACTTGTTCAGATTCAAGGAGATAAATAATGTTCGATGCTACTACGATACTTGCCTATAAAGGTAAAGATAAGGCTGTAATTGGTGGTGATGGTCAAGTAACTTTTGGCTCTACTGTTTTAAAAGGTAATGCTACAAAAATTCGCACACTTCATCATGGGAAAATTCTAGCCGGTTTTGCTGGAAGTACTGCAGATGCTTTTAACCTTTTTGATATGTTTGAAGAGTTTTTAGAAAATAAAAAAGGTGATATACTAAAATCTGTAGTAGAGTTTTCAAAGGCTTGGAGAAAAGATAAAGTACTTCGTAGATTGGAAGCTATGATGATAGTGCTAAACAATGACCATATATTTATACTTACTGGTAATGGGGATGTTGTTGAGCCAGAAGATGGAGAAATCGCTTCTATAGGTAGTGGTGGAAACTATGCTATCTCTGCTGCAAGAGCATTAAAAAAGCATGCTTTGCTCGATGAAGAAGAACTTGTAAAAGAATCCCTTAAAATTGCAGGTGATTTATGTATATATACAAATCACAGCATAAAAACTTTAACACTTCAAAAAGGTAACTAAATGGATTTAACACCTAAGGAGATAGTAGAATATCTTGATAAGTATGTAATTTCACAAAACAATGCTAAAAAAACTATAGCTCTTGCCCTTAGAACTAGATACAGACGGATGAAACTATCTCAAGAACTTCAAGATGAAATTATGCCAAAAAACATCCTTATGATTGGCTCAACAGGAGTTGGTAAAACTGAGATTTCAAGAAGACTTGCAAAGATGATGAAAGTTCCTTTTATAAAAGTAGAAGCATCTAAATACACAGAAGTTGGTTTTGTTGGTCGTGATGTTGAATCTATGATTAGAGATTTAGTTGTAGCATCTATCTCTATAGTTAAAGAGGAAAAAGAGCAAGAAAATAAAGAGAAAATAGAAAACTATGTGATAAATCGTATAGTTGAAAAACTTCTTCCTCCTCTTCCCCCTTCTGCTAGTGAATCTAAAAAAGATGACTACAATAGATTACTTGAAGCTATGGAAAAAAGAGTAGAAGCTGGTGAGATGGATGATAAAATCATAGAAATAGACATAGACTCTAATATCCATGTTGAATTTGCTGATTCGAACCTACCACCAGAGATGCTAAAAGTACAAGAGAGTTTTACAAAAGTATTCTCACAAATGAGCAAAGATGATAACAAAAAAGAGGTGAGTGTAAAAGTAGCTAAAGAGATGTTAAAAGTGGAAGCTGCATCTAAGCTACTAGATATGTCAAGTATCCAAGAAGAAGCTAGAAAAAGAGCTGAAGATGGTGGAATTATCTTTTTAGATGAGATAGACAAAATCGCACTAAGTGAAAAATCTGCAGGTAGAAATGACCCTTCAAAAGAGGGTGTTCAAAGAGATTTACTCCCTATAGTTGAGGGTAGTAGTGTTTCTACAAAATATGGAAATGTTAAAACTGACCATATCTTATTTATAGCAGCTGGAGCTTTTCATGTAAGTAAACCTAGTGACTTAATTCCAGAACTTCAAGGGCGCTTTCCATTAAGAGTAGAACTTGAAGCCCTAACAGAAGATACTTTGTATGCTATTTTAACACAAACTCAAAACTCACTCTTAAAACAATATGAAGCTCTTTTAGGTGTTGAGGGGATGAAACTTACTTTTGAAAATGAAGCGATAAAAGCTATAGCAAAACTTTCACATAGAGCAAATGAAATCACTGAAGATATAGGTGCAAGAAGACTACATACTGTACTTGAAAAAGTTTTAGAAGAGATTAGTTTTAGTGCAGATGAGCATAAAGATACGGAGTTTATAGTAACTTCTAAACTAGTGCATGAAAAACTTGATGAAGTTGTTGAAGATGATGACTTATCAAGATATATATTATAAAAGGCAACTAAAATGACAAAAGCTGGTTTTACTAAAGAAACTCGTGCCGGTTTTGTATCTCTAATTGGGCGACCAAATGCTGGAAAAAGTACACTAATGAATTCACTCTTAGGTGAAAATATAGCTATGGTTTCTCAAAAAGCAAATGCAACTAGAAGACGCTCAAATGCTATAGTTATGTATGAAGATACACAAATCATATTTGTAGATACTCCAGGCTTGCATGAAAGAGAAAAAGTACTAAACCAGTTTATGCTAGATGAAGCACTAAAAGCTATGGGAGATTGTGATCTGATCGTTTACTTAGCACCTGTAACAGACTCTGTAGAACATTATGAGAAGTTTTTAAAACTAAATAACAATAAAGTAAAACATATCATAGTACTAAGTAAAATAGACCAAGTAAAACAAGATAAACTTTTTAAAAAAATCTCATCTTACAACCAGTTTTCAGAACATTTTGAAGCACTTATACCAGTAGCTATACCTAGAAAGGTAGGGCATCAAGATTTACTAGCAGTTATATCAAAAAATCTTCCAAATTCTCCTTACCTTTATGATCCAGAAGATTTAACAAGTGAGCTTGTTCGTGATATATATGCAGGATTCATAAGAGAAGCTATATTTGAAAATGTTAGTGATGAAGTACCTTATGAATCTGATGTACTTATAGACTCTATAGAAGAAGATAAAGGCCTAGATAAAATCTATGCTACTATAATTATAGAAAAAGAGTCTCAAAAAGGTATCATTATCGGAAAAGGTGGTGAGTCCATAAAACGCATAGGTAAATCTGCAAGACAAAAGATAGAAAGACTTAGTACAAAAAAATCATATCTAAACCTACAAGTTAGTGTAAAGAAAGGTTGGTCAAAAGATAAAGCATTTTTAGAAGAGATAGGGTACAAATAGATGAAACTACTGCTAATTTTTTTAATAAGTTTATCTTTATATAGTGATATTTTAACTATGTATAGAGAAAATGGTATAAAAAATATAGAGAAACAATTAGACTTAGAACTTTCAAAAAAAGAGTACTGGTCAAAATTCTTACAAGATAAAGATACTACTTTTGGCTATATAGAATCATATACGGATATCTTAGTTTGTAATAAATCAAAATCAACTCTGAGCCTTTACACAAAAAATTCAGATAAAAAATACTCAAAACAAAACAGTTACAATGCTTTTACAGGGAAGGTTAAAGGAGATAAAAAAACTGAAGGTGATTTAAAAACACCCATTGGAATCTATAATCTAACTAAAAAACTATCCAATGT
>JAADDU010000106.1 GCA_013153755.1 Campylobacterota bacterium
ATTCATCTACTCCAACGGGGAAGAGTGGTGGTTTTAGAGTTGTTTACTATTTTATAGACGAGAACGATAAGATTTTTCTTATGAGCATTTACTCAAAAACTCAAAAAGAAAATTTATCTGAAAATGAAATGTTAGAACTTTTAAAACTAAACGGTTTAGATAGATGAGTGAATACCTACAAAGTGAACTCCCAGCTATAGAGCTTTTTAAAAAATTAGGTTACGATTACTTTGATGCCAAAAGTGAGATGTATGAAGTAGTCCTTGAAGATAAACTCACAACGGCACTTAAAAAAATAAACCCTTGGCTAAATGAGAATAATCTACAAAAAGTAGTTCGTAAAGTATTGGCTACAAGTAGTGTAGGTAGCTCTCTTATGGAGATAAACTCTGAGATACATAAGCTCATAACTCGTGCCGATGCTCTATCTCTAAAACCTACACCTCAAGAACACCCAAAAGCTGTAAAATTTATAGATTATGACAATATTGAAAACAATGAGTTTCTTGTAGTTAATCAGATGAAGTTCAAAGGGCAAAGGGCTAACTCTATTCCTGATTTAGTGGTGTTTGTAAATGGTCTGCCCCTTGCTGTTATAGAAGCTAAAAACCAAACCATAGATATAAGTGATATTCCCGATTTAGAATACTATCAAACCAATTCGCCAAAACTATTTCACTACAACCAAATTATAGGTGCTATAAACCGTATAAGTGGGCTTTATGGAACTATAGAAGCATCAATGAAGTTCTATTCTTCGTATAATGAAAAAGCAACATCGGAGCTTATAGAGTTATGTGAAGATGAACCAACACCACAAGATATACTCATCTATAATCTATTTGAGAAGAGAAGATTTCTTGACATCATAAAATACTTTGTGATTTTTGAAGTATCAGAGGGTAGAATAATCAAGAAACTACCACGTTACCAACAACTTCGTGCTGTAAATAAAATAGTAGATAGACTTAAAAATGAAAACCGCGGTGGTGTTGTATGGCATACACAAGGGAGTGGAAAGTCCATCACTATGATTTACTTAGCGACGAAGTTAAGAGCCTCTACAAGTGGGTTTGATAATCCTACTATTTTAATTTTAACAGATAGAACAGATTTAGACAATCAGATAAGAAGTACTTTTAATCGTGTTGGTTTTTCAAATGTTAATCAAGCAAACTCTATAGCTCATCTAAAAACGCTACTGAGAGATAGCTACGGTAAAACACTCACAAGCACTATACAGAAGTTTCAAGAGAGAGCCGAAGAAAAAACAGAAGTTGAGGTGCTAAGTGAAAAAGAGAATATATTTGTATTAATTGATGAAGCTCACCGCTCCCAATACGGACTAACAGCTTCTTATATGAGACAATCCCTACCAAATGCTAAGTTTATAGCCTTTACAGGAACACCTATAGACAAAGAGAACAAATCAACACTTCACGAGTTCTACGGTGGAGACTATATAGACAAATACACCATAAAACAATCAGTAGCTGATGGCAATACTCTACCAATACTTTATGAAACAGGGCTAAGTAAATTCTTCATAGAAAAAGAGCTACTAGATGCTGAGTTCAATAAAATGTTCGGCAATGAGAGTGCCAAAAAACAAGCCATACTCAAAACAAAGGCTACACAGCTAGATAAAAATGCTACAAGAAGAGTTGAAGAGATAGCTAAGAGCATTGTAGAACACTATAAGAATAAGAGCTATTTGGACGGTTTTAAAGCGATGATAGTTTGTCATAACAGATACCAAGCTATTGCTTATAAAAAAGCATTTAACAAGTTGGCAGAACAAGGTGTTAATACCTTCCAATCAAAAGTTATTATGAGTTTTGATACTAAAAAAGACCCACAAGAGTTTTATGACTTAGCCTCGCCAGAAGATGAGGTAAAACAAGCCATAGAAGATTTTAAACTTCCATTTGGAAAAGAGCAAGAGAAGAGTCGTGCTGGAAGAAAACAGTTTGATAATACTGCTTTTTTAATTGTAAGCGATATGCTACTAACAGGCTATGATGCCCCTATACTTCAAACGCTATATGTAGATAAGATACTAAAAGAGCATAACTTACTTCAAGCCATAGCTCGTGTTAATAGAACAAGAAAAGGTAAAAGTGCTGGGTATGTTGTAGATTTTGCAGGAATAACGAAGCATCTTGTAGATGCTCTTGAAATATTTAGTGGAGATTTAGAGCCGTGTGATGTGATGGTGGATATAGAGAGCGAAAAAACAACGCTTGAAAATCGTCATACTAAGCTAGTAAATTACTTCAAAAGTGTTAAAAAAGATAGAGCGAGTGAGAGAGATGCTTTTATACTTCAAGCTATAAACTACCTTGAACCCGTAGATATAAAAGACAAATTCAAAGAGCTTGTAAGTGACTTTAACAAGTCAATGAACATAGTCTTACCAGACCCCTTTGCTTCAAAATATGATTATGATTTTAAACTCTTTAATGAGATAAAAATGATGGTTAGAGACTCTAAAGAGAAAATCACACGAGAAGATTCTAAGAAACTTCAAATGATTTTAGATGAGCATCTTCGTGCTAATGGTATAGAGTATCTTTTAGAAGAAGCCATAGATATAACTGACTATAAAAGGTTTGTTGAGGAGCTTACAAAAAGTGGCACACATAATCCTCTTGAGAAAGCAAAAGCGATTATAAAAGCAAATGAAGAGATAAACCCAGCATTAGCACTTGAACTCTCAGAGTTGTTGGAAAAAAAGTTAATAGATTCTAAAATAGAACATACTCAATCTGTTGTAAATCTATTTAGCGATATGCAAGAGATTATAAATCGTCATAAAAACAGATATAGTTCGCATGGGCTGAATGATGAGAAACAACTTGTAGTTTATGACCTAGTAAAAGAGCACACAAAAGAGGTAACTGAGCTAACACTTGAAATATTTGATACTCTTGATGAGTGGCTGAGTAAAAAGGCTATACTTGTTCAAAGTGATGCTCAAAAAGATATGAGAAACTCAATCAAGCCTATACTTGCTAAATATGGAGTAGATAGAAAAATGTCAAAGATAATCATTGCTAAGTTGGTAGAGAGATTTGTATAGTGTAGAGTATGGTACTAAAAAGATTGTGTTTGATATAGAGAGAAAAGCAAGTCTCAAAAATACATATATTCATGTTGATAGTGATGGGGTAGTTGTAAAAACAAATGACACGACTACCATAGAAGATATAAATAAGATGCTTGAGAGTAAACAGAGATGGATAAGTAAAAAGCTAGATATATTTAAAAGAGTGGCTATCAATAAAGAGATTAGCACAGGTTCAAGACTTTACTATATGGGTAAAAGCTACTATGTAAATATGATTAAAAATGAAAGTGTGTCTAAAATAAGTATAAATTTTACTCACTCAAAGTTTCATATAACAACACCTCAAAAATATAGTGATACCCAACTACATAATGCTGTTGAAAATTTCTACAAGCTTAGAGCAATAGAAAAAATAGTACCACTCACTAATAAGTGGGCTAAAAAAATGGGTGTAGAGCCAGAACATATAAGCTTTAGATACTCAAAAAATAGATGGGGAAGTTGTAGTTCAACAAATCGTATCTCTTTTAATTACCATTTAGTAAAACTTTCTTCTTCACTTATCAAATATGTTGTTATTCATGAATTAGCACATATAGTACATAAAAATCACTCTAAAGAGTTTTGGAAATTGATTTATAAATATCTTAGTGATTATAAAGTCAAAGAAGATAAAATAAGAGTGTTTGAGAAGTTGGTTTAAAAAAATAGTTGTGAGTAACTATGACTAAGAAGTCATAGTTATTATGTTTGTATTATTGAACTACTTCAACTACAACAGGAGTTGATTCCCAAATACCGTGTTTAGTACAGTATGCATGAGCAACAAGGTTTAGTTTTTTACTCATAGCTCTGATAGTAAAAGTAACCTCTGCATGAGATTTTTCATTACCTAAAGTACCAGGGATAAAAGTAGCCATAGCTAGTTTAGTCTCACCATTGAAAAGTGTTATACTTTCGATATAGTGGTCAAAATCATCTGGGTGAGTATATTCGTTACCCATCTTAACATTTACTTTAACCATCTCACCTTTTTTTGCAACACCTTCAACTGTAATGAATGGTGAATGACGGTCAATCAAATCTTTTTTTGCTTCTCTTTCTACTGTGTCAATATCAACATATTTGTTAATCTTTGGCATATTAAATCCTTTGTTTATTTTTTTAATAGTGTTATTGTACCCGCAAAATCTTTACGCCCAACATAAATGGGACAATATTTATCTTATTTAAGATTAAATTAATTTTATAAGATTTTAACCATTAAAAAGATACAATCGCGACAATTTATAAACAAAAGAGTATAGCAATGTTAAAACCACTATTAATCGAGATTGGTGTTGAAGAGCTGCCGGCTGTTCCACTGTTAAAAGAGTTAAACAATATAGAAAAAAAATATGCAAAGATATTAGAAGAGTATGCACTGCTTTGTGAGTTTGAATTTTACTACACGCCTCGTCGTTTGGTTTTATGGCACAGAGAGTTTCAAACGGCTCAAGAGGACTCGGTAGAGGAGTTTTTTGGTGCACCGTTGGCAGTAGCTTACAAAGATGGCAAGCCGACAAAAGCAGCAGAGGGTTTTGCAAGAAAATGTGGTGTGAGTTTGGATGAACTCTCCACGGCAGACAAAGGTGGCAAAGAGGTACTTTACTATAAAAAAGATATCAAAGGGCGTCCATCTGTTGAGCTCCTGCCTGAGATAGTTGACAAATGGCTCAAATCTCTTGACTTTGGAAAGTCTATGCGCTGGGGAAGTCTGCGTGAGAGCTTTATCCGTCCTATTCGCTGGGTGAATGTTCTTTTGGATGATGCCCTTGTACCGATGGAGATCTATGAAGTAGCAAGTAAAAAAACTACAAAACTCCACCGCATTGCAAGTTTTGATCCCGTTGAAATTACCGGTGCGAAAGATTACTTTGACAAACTCAAAAAGGGTGGTGTAACACTCTATCAAGATGAGAGACGTCAAAAGATATTTGATGATTTCAAATCTATAGAAGCGAACAATGGTGTCACTATTGAGATCGATGCTGATCTTATGGATGAAGTTGTTGCCATTACAGAAAATCCGACAGCACTGCTTGGCTCTTTTGATGAAGCATTTTTAGAGCTGCCGCCTGAGGTTATCATCACCTCTATGAAAGAGCATCAGCGATACTTCCCTGTCTTTAAGGATGGCAAGCTTGTCAATAAATTTGTAGTGGTTTCCAATGCCTTGACGGATGACTTTTCTGAAGTAATAGCCGGAAATGAGAGAGTACTTCGTCCTCGTCTTGCTGATGGACTCTTTTTCTGGGAGAATGATCTTAAAAACGGACTCTCTACAAAAGGGCTTGAAAAAGTTGCTTTCTTTAAAGGGCTTGGATCGGTTGCTGACAAGATTGTGCGTGAGACAAAAATTGCCGAGGCTCTCTTTGATAATTATAAACCGGATGCTTCCAAAGAAGATCTTATTAAAGCGATGCAACTTGCAAAAGCTGATCTTATGAGTGAGATGGTCTATGAGTTTACAGAGCTTCAGGGAATTATGGGTTACTACTATGCGCTTAAAGCCGGTGAGAGTGAAACTGTAGCACTTGCTATAAAAGAGCAGTATCTCCCAGAGGGTGAAGAGAGTCCGCTTCCTTCTACACCGCTGAGTGCAATAGTTGCAATGAGTATGAAGCTCGATACGCTGCTTGCACTCTTTAGCATCAACCAGATTCCAACTGGTTCACGGGATCCGTTTGCACTGCGTCGTGCGGTAAATGGGATCATCCGTATTGTTAATGAGTATGGTTTTACATTCGACATCAAAAAAGATTTGGCAGAGCTTGCGAAAAACTATGAGGGTGACATTGATCTAGAAAAACTTGAAAACTTTATCTTAGAGCGTGTAAAACGCTACTATAAAGTAAATCCGTCTATCATTGAAGCTGTACTTGCTTCTGGTGAGCGAGAACTCCTTGCTATGGGTAAAAAGATAGCAGCACTCGATGCTTTGGTAAACTCTGAAGGTTTTGATGAAGTAAGCTCGACATTTAAACGTGTGGCAAACATCACAAAAGATATTGATCTCAGTCAAGAGCTCAGTGTTGATGAAGCACTCTTAAAAGAGGATGCTGAAAAAGCACTCTTTGCGGCATTCAAAGAGGTAACAGCAAGAAGTTATGACTCTTATGAAGAGGAACTCGATGCACTTCTTGGTCTCAAACCACAGCTGGATGCTTTCTTTGACTCTGTTATGGTAAATGTTGAAGATGAAGCACTTAAAAACAACAGAAAAGCGCTTGTAGCTTCTATCTATAAAGCTATCTTAAATATTGCAGATATTAAAGAGGTGAGTATTTAATACTCCTCTT
>JAADDU010000111.1 GCA_013153755.1 Campylobacterota bacterium
CATAAGAAGTAATTTTGGTTTTTTCATCATTGCTCTACATAATGAAACACGCTGTTTTTGCCCACCACTTAATGTATTTGGCATTCTATCTTTAAGTTTATCTAGTTGTGTGATTTGCAACAGTTTTTTAGCTAAATTTTTATCTTTTTTTACAAAAAGTAGATTTTCTTCAACACTCATATTTGAAAACAGTGCATAATCTTGAAAAACAAATCCTATCTCTCTTTTTTGTGGCTCTAGATTTATCTTAGAATCAAGCCATACTTCATCATCTACAACTATACTTCCACTCGCATCTTCAAGCCCTGCTAAAACTCTTAAAAGTGTAGTCTTTGCACTACCACTTTGACCTGCTATTGCAACAAAACTACCACTTTGAATCTGAAGCTTTACATCAAGCTCCATCTCTCCATCCATACCATGAAGCCTTTTATTTATATCTATCTTTATCATTAGTGAAATCCACCTATCTTTTTACTCTGCTTCTGATTAAAAGTATAAACTAATACTAAAACCAAAAAGCTAATAAGCACCATAATCCCCGAGTAAATATGTGCTGAAGTATAGTCCATGATTTCAACCATCTCATAGATAGCTACAGAAGCTACTTTTGTTTCATCTGGTATACTTCCACCAACCATTAAAACTACACCAAACTCCCCAACAGTATGTGCAAAAGTTATGATTATCGCTGTGATTAAAGAAGGTTTTATATTTGGCAAAGCTACCCTTAACATAGTTGCAAATTTATTTTTACCACATATATATGAAGCATCTAACATACTCTTTGGTAGTGATTCAAATCCACTTTGTAAAGGCTGTACCATAAATGGCATAGAGTAAAAACAACTCGCAACTACTAAGCCTGTAAAGTTAAATACTAATTTTATATCAAAAAAATCATCGAAAAACATCCCAATAGGTGAATTTTGAGATAAAGAAACTAAGATATAAAAACCTAAAACAGATGGTGGCAACACTATAGGTAATGCAGTTATGGCTTCTAAAAGAGGTTTGATTTTTGATTTAGTTTGCGATAAAAACCATGCTAATGGTAATGCAAAAACAAATAATATAAATGTTGTTATTCCTGCTAATTTAAAAGACAATAAAAAGGGAGAAAAATCAAGGTTTAGTATAGTTTCAATCATTTTAAAATCTCCACTATAGAAAGTTCACTAGCTTGAATCAAAGCTAAAACTTCATCCCCTTGTTGTAGTTTTAATCTTTTTGAAGATTCTAGGGTGATAATAGATTCTAAAAGAGTATCTCCAAACCTTAATTCTACACTACTTAAAAGACTACCATTATCTAACATCTCTACCTTAGTTTTTAAAAGATTTTCATGTGTTGTGTCTATATCAAAACTTTTAGTTATACTTATATGGGTTGGTTTTACTGCAAGTTTTACAACAGTTGATACCTCTATCTCTGAACTAAGTTCTAAACTCATCATAGTCAAATCTATACCACTGCATCTAAACTTTACTATGTGCAAACTATCACAACTATCTATCTGTGTTACTGTTGCTATAAAACTACTCATGGTACAAGGTATCCATACTTTTTCAAGATACCCTTAGCATCATCACTCAACATAAAATTATAAAAACTAATGGTATCTTCATCATTTTGAGCATGTTTTAAAATTACAATACCTTGATTTATAGGAGTATATAATTTTGTATCAATCCCAACCCAGTTTATACCAAATTTGTAAACCTTCATCTTTGGACTAAAAAGTAAAGACCTTGCTACGATACCAACATCAGAGGCTCTTAAAGCATAAGTTAATGTTTGAGATATAGACTCTCCATATACAAATTTCTTCTTTAGTTTATCAAATATTTTTACATTTTTCAAAAATTCAACACTTGCTTTTCCATAAGGGGCAGTTTTTTCATTTGCTATAGCAATTCTTTTTATATTTTCACTTAAAAGAAACTCTACACCATTAGAAAAATCAAGTTTTTTAGAACTTATATATGCTAAAGTACCCTGTGCATATATAACAGGTTTTGTAATTGCATAACCTTCTTTATATAACTTTTGTGGATAAAACATATTTGCTCCCATAAGTATATCATAGGGAGCACCATGTATAATTTGTGCAGTTAATTTTCCTGTGCTTCCGATGATAACTTGGAGTTTGATTTTTGGATATTGTTTAGAAAACTCTTTTTTTAAATCATCTATAGCATAACTTACATTTGAGGCAACCCCAACTTTTATAGTTCCTGCAAAGATGTTTATAACAGATAGTAGTATTATAATTACAAATAGTTTCACTTTTTAGATTTCCTTTAGTAAAATAAAGTCAGATTTAGTTGTTTTAGAATAATTTGGGTTATAATAGTATCAAAACAATTTAAAACAAGAGATTATACATGATATACCCTTATGAAAACTTGGAGTACTTTACACTTCCAAACTTATTTAATCGTTCTATTGAACTGTATGCAGACAAAGATGCTCTAGGTAAAGTAAATCAAAAAGCTATGACTTATAAAGAACTAAATGAAAAAGTTCAAGAGATGGTATCTTTACTACAAGAAAATGGTATATCAAAAGGTGATAAAGTTATACTGTTGAGTGAAAATATGCCAAACTGGGCAGTAGCATATTTTGCTATTACATACTTTGGTGGGGTTGTCGTTCCTGTGCTTCCTGACTTTCATCCATCTGATGTACATCATATCATTGGTCACTCAGAAGCTAAAGCCGTTTTTGTTTCAGATAAACACTTAGCTACCATAGAAGACTCACAAAATAAAGATATACATTTTGTAGTAAAGCTAGATACACTAGAACTTGTAGATGAATTAACAAACAAAGACTACCTAGAACAAATCAAGCAAAAAACAAAAGAAGGTATCTTAAAAATCTCAAAATCAAAAAATGAGATAGATGAAAATGATTTAGCATCCCTACTTTACACATCAGGAACTACTGGTCACTCAAAAGGTGTTATGCTATCTCATAAAAACTTAGTTACAAATGCTATGAGTGCTTATGAAAAAGTAACTATAACAAAAGATGATGTATTTTTATCTATACTGCCTCTTGCCCACACACTAGAGTGTACAGTTGGTCTAACAGTACCTATTTTACATGGTTCATCTGTTTTTTACATCGATAAAGCTCCAACGCCAAGTGTTCTTTTAAAAGCTTTTAATATTGTAAAACCAACTATGATGGTTAGCGTACCTCTTATCATAGAAAAAATTTATAAGAACAAAGTTTTACCAAAATTTACAAACTCTTTTATGATGAGAGTTATATATAACATCCCATTTTTTAGGAAAAAGCTAAATGCCATCGCTGGTAAAAAACTACTTGAAACTTTTGGTGGAAGACTTAAATTTTTTGGTATAGGTGGCGCTGGGATTTCACCATATGTAGAACAATTTTTAAAAGAAGCTAAATTTCCATATATCATAGGGTATGGTTTAACAGAAACAGCTCCTCTTTTAGCTGGTTCTGTTGTTGGTGATGTTATAAAAGTAAAATCAACAGGAACTGCGATGGTAGGTGTCAAACTTGCTATAAAAGATAAAGACCCAAAAACAGGCGAAGGTGAGATTATTGCAAAATCTCCAAGTGTGATGCTAGGTTACTATAAAGATGAAGAGCAAACAGCCCAAGTTATGGAAGATGGTTGGTTTTTAACTGGAGATTTAGGCTATATAGATGAAGATGGATTTTTATTTATAAGTGGTAGAAGTAAAAATGTTATCATTGGTAGTGGAGGAGAAAACATCTACCCTGAGCAGATAGAAGCTACCATAAATCAAAATGAAGCCGTACTAGACTCACTTGTTATGGAACAAGATGGAAAGCTTATAGCTAGAGTACACTTTGATTATGAGCTAATAGACAAGATGTTTAAGGCTAGCAACACTCCAGATGCAGAGGTAAGACAAAAGATAGCTACATACTTAGAAGAGATGAGATTAGAAGTAAATTCTAAAGTTTCCTCTTTTTGTAGAATGGTTAAGTTTGTAGAACAGATAGAACCATTTGTTAAAACGCCAACTAAAAAGATTAAGAGGTTTTTATATACCTCTTAATCTTTAGATTTTATCTTCAGTATGTTATTTGATATCTTAAGCTATTAGCACTCTTTTAGCCAAATAAACTACTATGCTCACATAAAACAAAACAAGTAGCCTTTTTTGAAGTACTGCATCTACTTTATGTTTTAATACTATACCAAAATAAACACCTATTAAAGATGCTAAACCTATAATTATGCCACTTTTATAATCAACATTTGAACTTATAAAGTGTGAAAATAAACCTGATAATGAAGAAAATACTACAAAAAATAATCCTGCTGATGTTGCTTGTTTTAGAGGCACATGCAAAAAACCAACTAAGATAGGTACTAAAAGTATACTTCCTCCTATACCTATAGTCATCCCTATAGCACCTATACCTACCCCTAAGATGAAAAGTACAAGTTTGTTTACATCTTTTTGTTTTTTGTAATCTTTTTGTTTAAAAAACAACCTTAAAAGTGCAAAAAAAGCAAAACCTAAGAAGATGATTTCTAAAGTTTTATTAGAAAAATGCGAAGATATAGCACCACTAAAACTTCCACCAACAAAACCACCAACTCCTATGATAAAAACCATCGCTTTATCTAGCGTTCCTTTTTTATTGTTAAGGTAGCTTCCATAGATGGAGCTAAAAACCATAACTACAACAGAGATACCGATGGCTACTTTAGTATCGTAACCTAAGATTAAAAGAACTGGAATCAAAATAGTTCCACCACCAATACCAAAAAAACCTGATAAAACACCAACAAAAGAACCGATTAGACTTAATTCAAACATAAAAACCTTAATTTTTTTACAAATTATACCTTTAATGGGTTTATAATCAAGTTACATGCTTAAGTTTAATTTTGCTTTGAGATTCAATAAAGTATAATCATTAGCAATAAAGGTATAACATGTTTAAAACTATTGTAAAAGCTTCACAAAATTTTTGTATTCATCAAATTCGCCTCCCTTATACAACTAAAGAAGAGGTTTTAGAAGAAAAAATGTTCATAACTTATATAGATATAGAAAGTATGGATAAAAAAACTTTTAGAGTATATGTAGCAACTCAACAAAATTTTACACAAAGAGTCTCAAAAATCTTTTTAGAAGAGGATGAAAGTGATGAAGAAACACTTATAGATATGGCGCTAGAAACTGCTAACCTCATAGTAGGAAGTGCTAAAGTTATAGCTCAAGAAGAGGGTAAAAACCCATACAATATAGCTACACCACATTTTCAAGGTATCTCTAGTTTTGATGTAACCTATGATGAAATTATAGTTTTTGAGATAGAAAATGACCATATGATAATCGCTATAAAGGAACTCTCAAGTGAGTAAAAAGAAAAAACACCATTATGGCGATGAGGAGATCCCTTTTGACCCTCAAGAAGAACTTTCATGGATGAACTACTCTGGTTTGTTGGATATGGAAGTGGAATTTATCGCTGATTTAGGTGAAACGGAACTCAATGTCTCAGAGATATTAAAACTTGAAAAAGGCTCTATCATAGACTTAAAAAAACCAGCAGGTGAAAGTGTAGAATCCTATGTTAATGGTAGGATTATAGGCAAAGGCGAGGTTATGGTTTATGAAAAAAACCTTGCTATTCGTATAAATGAAGTTTTAGATTCTAGTGCTGTTTTATACCACTTATCAAAAGAGAGATTATGATTAAAATTTTACTTATATTTTTAGTTCCATTACTGTTAAACGCATCTAAAGTTCTTAGTTACAATATCTACGATAGAACAGATAGAGTAGATGTAATGCTAACATTTGACACACCGTTTGAAGGTATCATAAAGCAAAAAAGAACCAACAAACAAATCATCATAAAACTACTAGATGCAGAGATAGAATCTGCTAAAGTGAAACAACTCTCATCTGAGTTTCTTCATTCTCTTAGTATAACTCCTATGAATGGGTATATAAAAATCATAGCATCTGTACCAAATTCCATAAAACTAAGAGCCTCTAAAACATCAGATGCTTATGGTTTAAGACTAAGATTTACTCTCAAAGCATCTGCAAAAACTAAAACTAAAACTACAAATCC
The DNA here is from genome assembly GCA_013153755.1 of Campylobacterota bacterium. Next base: position 6,112 of record JAADDU010000111.1, read on the forward strand.
TCTCTCAAATCTACCAACAAAGAAAGATGGTGCGTTATCACAAAATTATTATATAGTTGTAGGGATACTTATAATTGGTATTTTGACACTACTTTTTATAAAGAAAAAAACAACTCCAAAAAGGGAAAAGAAAAAAGAAACCTCATGGCTTTTTAAAGAAAATGACGAACCAAAAGAGATGGAACAAAAAATAGATAATGATCTTAAAAGCACTGCATCTATACGATTTGAAAAAAGTTTAGATAGCTCAAACAGTGTTATTATGCTAGATTTTGCACAACATAGCTATCTTTTACTTA
>JAADDU010000133.1 GCA_013153755.1 Campylobacterota bacterium
CTAAAAGACGATTATCTATATGTTCTATAGTTTCTTGTGCTTCTGGTCTATTTTTAAAAAATCCACTCTCTTTTAGATATGTTAGATTTTTAAAAATAGCTTCATAAGCATTTTTTGCATTTTTTGCATAATTGTTTTGTTTTGTTAATGAATTTTCTATAGTTAAATAATCTAGTAACTTTAAATTATCTGTAATCTCATTTGAATATTTTTGAATTTTTATTTGTTCATTATATCCATCTTGTAAACTTTTTGCCATCATAGTACTTGAAGTGTAGAAAATACCAACAAGGAGTATAATAATGATACTGAAGATATAAAATACTATATTTACTTTATGTATAAGTTTTAGACTATTTAAAAAAGAGTTCATCTTAAAAATTCACATTCAACTTTAGGTATATAGATTGTAACATTTTTAGTTTAAAATCTTTGTTAGTTACACTATCAATAGGTATACTTTCTCCAACGAACCAACCACTTCCAGTATAATCATAGTCTATTCTTATATAACCTAAACGGATGTTAGTATATCGGTTTATAACATACATCAAATAAGCTTCATAAGCATCACCTCTTGTTGCTAGTTTGTTATAAACATCAAAAGAGCCTTGAGTTAAATTTATCCAGTTTTTACTTCCATGGTTATACTCTAAACCAATCTTATACTTACCTTTTTCACCCATACCATATCTACCACCAACCCAAACAGAGCTACCAGTTTTAGATGCAGTGCTTCCTGCATTATTTAAAAGTCCACCATAGTTTCTATAACTATTTGAATTTGGATGTGTTTTTATATACCCATAGTGCAAGAACATATCTAAATTCATATCATTTACATTTGTCATTTCTACCATAGCACCAAATATATCCATATCTCCTATATTTGAGTTTTCTGCTGTGTTACTATCTAATGGATTTGCGATTATATCTTTCATCTTTGAGTAGCTTAACTGAACAAGAGACTTATCTACAAAAGGTAAAGTTGTGTCAAAAAAGATTCCATAGATATTTGTATCTTTTAAGTCACTGTTTGAAGCACCTACATAAGCATTACCAACACCATTTGCACTTTCACTATATCCGAACCCTTTTGCATAACCAAATCTCAAAAATGTTTTATCATAATCTAGTATTTTTGATAAATTTAAAGTAAAAACAAGTCCATCTGCTGCTCCATCATAGAGTAGTGCAGAGTAAGTTGCTTTTCTTGTAATGTTATCTTTTAGTTGATGACTTGGTCCATCAGAACTAGGTTGACGACCTATAGTGATAGCCATAGGAACTTTTCCATCTTTATTGAAGAACCAATCTAAATATGCTCTTTCAACATAGATAGAACTATCTGCTGGTACACGACCTTGCATATTATCAAATCTACTATATGAATGTGTATAACTACTTCCCCAGTATTTGTACATAGAGAGTCTTGCATTAAACTTCATATTTTCTGTGATATCTGCTTTAAGATTAAGCATAAGCTTATTACTCCAAACATTTGTACTTTTTACTTTTCTACCACTTGCATATTCTTTAGTAAAATTATTTAACTCTGTTTTAAAACCAAGCCCAAATTTTACTTTATCTTGAAGTATTTTTGTTTCAGTATTTTCAGTAAATTCTTCTACTTCTTCTATGTATTCTTTGTTTTCTTTTTGAGTAACTTTCAACTCTTCTACACTTTGTTTTAACTCTTTATTTTCTTTTTGAGCTGATTTTAACTCAGCTACACTTCGTTTTAACTCTCTTATCTCTTGCATCAATTCTCTTATAGTTGGCTCTTTTACTTCTTGTGCCTCTACTAAAGAAAAAACAAAGATGCTTAATACTATGACTTTTAACATCTCACTACTCCCCTGCTACCATTGGTTTATCAGAATCTATGGCATGTTCTACCAAATAATCTTTTAACTTATTTTGCTCATTTAAACTCAAAGTGTTTATTTTATACTTTTTCATCTTTCTTTTTGATTTAAAGACTCTTTCCCATTGGATAATAGCTTTCGTACCTGCTGAGAGATTTAATGATTTAGCTAATTTTGCTACATCAGAACCATTAGCTTGTAAAGAAAATGAAATAAATAAAAATATCATAAACTTAATCATAATAAACTCCTATATAAATATTTTTTAATAATTACAAACATATTATCAAATTATTCCTTATTTAGCACTATACTAAACAAAGCTCCTTTATCTGTATTTGACGCAATAAGAGTACCTCCCATATGTTCTTCTATAATTAACTTACTCATATAAAGTCCAAGCCCTGTCCCATTTTTAGCTTCTTTTGTAGAAAAGTATGGGTTAAAAACATCTTCTATAATCTCTTTATCAATACCTCCTGCATTATCTTCTATACTCAAGATGATGCTATCTTCTAACTCTTTTAAATTTATATAGATTACCTTCTTTTGTATATTTTGTTCATTAAGAGCATCTTTAGCATTGTTTATAATGTTTAATAACACATGCCCAAACTCATTTTTATATGCCTTTATAAAGATATCTTTTTGAGCATTGATTTGTATGTTAATATCTAAATCTTTAAGCATTGGATTAACTATGTTTAAAGTATGTTCTAAAACACTCGAAATACAAAATCTATCTTTTTCTTTGTTAGGTTTAAAAAAGTTTCTAAAGTCATCTATGGTATTACTCATCTGTTTAATCTGAGAGTTTGAGTCCTTTTTAAAATTTTCTATAACTTTATCATCCAAAGAGCCTCTTTTATATTTTAAAAGCAAAGTTTGATTTATTATAGATATATTGTTAAGAGGTTGTCGCCATTGATGAGCTATCATACTTATCATCTCACCCATCTTAGCTAGTCTTGACTGTTGAAGTAAAATACTCTCTTTTTGTCTATTTTTTTCCACTTCATCTTTTACTAGGTTACTTAAATGGTTGTTTAAATAAAGTAAATCTTTAACAGCATCTTCCTTTTCTAAAAACATAACTCCATTGATGAGAGATATAAGAATATGTGCTAAAATATAAAAGTTTATATTTATGATATTGTCTATAGGTGCTGAGTTTGCAAAAATACCTAAACCTATAGTTGTTGTATATAGAGATGTTAATGCTATCATTAAAATGGCAAAAAGTGTATAACAAAGTCCATTATATCTACTATGAAGCATAATAACAGGAACCATAATACTTAACAAAAGTGCTAAATTATCTATCATAAATATACCAATAAGCGTATAATTAAAGACTGCAAAAAACAAACCATAAAGTAAAAATTTTAATATATTTACACTCTTATAATTTATATATAAAAGTATAAGCATTGGTGTCACAAGAAACTGTCCCATTACATTACCAAACCACCACGAAAAGAAACTTTTAAAGAATTCTATAGGTTCTATAACTGATGAAGACAGTAAAACAAGATTACCAAATAAAGCACTAAAAGGTTGTAAAACAAACATAATTACTAAAAATAGTATGTACAAATCTCTAATTTTGTTAAATTTTATATCAAACTTAAGTGCTGTTAGTAATCTTAAAGCTATAAAAGCTTCTGCTGTATTTACTATAGATATTAAGATAGATGCAGTAGTATTCAAATCAGAGCTAATAGCAAGTATTAGTTGTCCTAAAAAGACACCAGGTAGTACTTTTTTTCCAAATAACAATACAGATGCTAAGGCCACCCCCTCTGCAAAAAATATAGATATAGTAACGATAGAATTTTCCATAGAAAGATAAAAACTGATTTTTCCACTTAAAAAGTAAAAAATAGCTACCAATAAAACTTTAACTATGTCTTTTTTCATCATAATTAATACTTTACAACCTGATTTTTACCACCTGATTTAGCGATATAAAGAGCTTTATCACATCTCTTTACTAACTCTTCTAGACTTTGTTTGTGTTCATACTCAGCTACACCAAAACTAGCTGTAACCTTTCCAACAGTACTAAATTTATGTGATTCTATCACTTTTCGTACCTGCTCTGCTGTTTCATATCCACCAGACACATCAGTATCTGGTAGTAAGATGACAAACTCTTCCCCTCCCCATCTAGCAAGTATATCTGAGATTCTTATCTTATTTTGTATAAGTTGTGAGAATGTTTTTAGCACTATATCTCCAACATTATGTCCATAAGTATCGTTTATCTTTTTAAAATCATCTATATCTATGATAACTATACTCATGATTCCATTACTACGGTCTGTTCGCTCTTTTTCTATCTCAAAAAGTTCATTAAACCTATGTCTATTATATATAGATGTTAGTTGGTCATAGTGAGCTTGTCTTGATTTTACTTCAAGTTCTTGCTCTTTATCTCTAAGTATATTTACTTGTTCTCTTACCTTTTGCTCTAACTTATTCTTATACTCAAAATTCTCTTTTTGAAGTTTTACATTACGTATAGATTTAAAAACGGCTTTTTCAAACTGATCTAACTCTAAAGGTTTAAAAAGATAGCCATCTACACCAAGATGGATAGAGTTCATAAAAAAGTCCGTATCATTATGTGCAGAAAAAATAAGAACAGAAACATTTTCATCTATCTTTCTTATCTCTCCTAGCATAGCTAATCCATCCATCCTTGGCATATCTATATCTGTGATAATTATATCTATATCATTTGTTTTAAACTTTTCTAAACCATCTTCCCCATCAACTCCAACTATGATGTTGTCAAAAAATTCATTTAGTATGATTTGAGTTGCTTTTCTTGTAAGTTCATTATCTTCTACATACAAAATATTTAACTTTGTAGCGTAGTCTATTAGTTCATTTATATCATTCATGTTCACTCTCTAATATAATTTTAAATATAGCACCATCATCACTATTTGATAAACTTAGTTTACCGTGACAATGCTCCTCTATAATTGTCTTAGACATATAAAGTCCTAGCCCTGTCCCATCTTTTTTTGTTTTTGTTGAGAAATATGGGTCAAAGATATTCTCTTTTATTTCATCAGGTACTCCACCACCATTATCTACAACTTCTAAGATTAACTTTGTATCTTCTTTATAGGTTCTAATCTTGATATATGGACTTTTAATTTCTTTTTCAAGTAATACATCTTCTGCATTTTTAATAAGATTTAAGATAACTTGTCTGATTTCATTTGGATATGTATAAAAACTATCATTATTATCTAACTCTAAAATCAGTTCTATATGTTGAGTTTTTATTGAACTTTCAATGATTTTTAAAACACCATTTATAAGTTCAGTATATGTTGTTTGTTTTAAATCTTTATTTGACTTAAAAAACTCTCTAAAATCATCTATGGTCGTACTCAAATGTTTTGTGTATTGTGAAATATCTTCAGATAATGTTCTAGCTGTTTGATTATCTAGCTTACCAAGTCTAGCTTTTAGATTTATAGCACCACTTGTTGAACTTATGGCTGAGAGTGGTTGTCTCCATTGATGGGCTATCATGCTTATCATCTCACCCATTTGTGCTAAACGGGACTGTTGAAAAAGTTGTTGATCTTTTTGACGATGTTTATCCACCTCAAATGCTATCTTTTTCTCTAGTGTTTGATTTAATTCATCTACTTTTATCTTATCTGTTATATCTTGTCTAAGTGCTGTATAGCCAACTTTTATACCATTTTCATACTTAGGAGATATGATAGCCTCTACCCAGTAGTAACTTCCATCATTTCTAATATTTTTAACACTGCCAGTCCAAACCTTGTTATCTTGAATTGTTTTCCACATATCTTTAAATGCTTCTTTTGGCATATCTGGATGTCTTATGATGTTATGAGGTTTACCTATGAGTTCCTCTTTCTTGTAGCCTGAAATATGACAAAATGCTTGACTTGTATCTGTTATGATACCTTTTAAATTTGTTTCTGAGATAATTACATGAGTATCTATAAGCGCTCTTAATCTTTGTTCAGATTTTAAAAGTGTTAAAAGTCTAAACAACATAAAAATAAAAAGTATTATAAAAAATAGATTAAAAATTAAAATAATAAAAAGCTTCTTTTGAGATTCAGCCAACTTATTTTTTAACATAATTAGTATCTTTGATGTAAGCTTATTGTCTATATTTTTTAATTCTTCTATCTTTAAAGTAGAGTTACCAAACCAATCATTTACATTAAGTAAGTCTATTTTCTCTTTTTTAGCACTTAGTATGATTTTTCTCATTTTTTCTAGTTCTAAAAACTTTTTTTGCTTAACTTTTAAACTGTCTGTAGAATATTTAAAAAACAGTTCTTTAAATATTTTTTGTTTAACTATGATAGCATTAAAATTATTTATCTTTTTTTGATTTATAACTTTACTAGAAATAAGCTCTGTCCCTAAAGCTCTTTCTATACCTGCGTATTCTTTTAAATATAAAAAATCACTATATGCTATAAGATTTTGAGTAATAGTTGGAAATTTAGATGTTTTTGAGATAGCT
>JAADDU010000126.1 GCA_013153755.1 Campylobacterota bacterium
TTTTGTTAGCTAACTTTATAATCTTTTGACACAATTCATCAGTCAAAACACCTTTACCATAATCTGAGAGTATAACCACATCATATAAAGATATACTAGAAGATATAGAATCTAGTATCTTATCTACAGATAGTGCATCTATATCTTCCTTACTCTCTTTATCATATCTAAGAATCTGCTGACTTACAGCTATAACACGACTTTTTTTAGATGTTTTTCTACCGTTTTGAACTATAAGATTAGATGCATCTACATTTATATCATCCAACATAGAGATAAGCTCACCTCCTATATCATCATCACCTATAACACCTGCTACACTTACATTTGCACCAAGAGCTACAAGGTTATTTATAACATTCCCTGCTCCACCTAATACTGTGGTCTCTTTTGCAATATCCACAACTTGAACAGGTGCTTCAGGGGAAATTCTATTACAACTTCCCCAAAGGTAATGGTCTATCATCAAATCACCAACTACCAGTATATTTGGAGTAAAACTTTTAAGAACTTTCATTATTTTACTTCTGTCTCATATATGCGTTTTATCTCATCTACATAAGCAGCTATACCATCTTCCATCTCATAACGAGGGTTATAATACAATGCATCTTTTGTATCTTCTATATCTGCTTGTGTAAAAAACTGATAACTACCTATAAATGGGTTTGGTATATACTCACACTTCAAAGTTGTACCCAACTCTTTTTGCAAAATATCTACTATATCTTGAAAACTTCTAGCCTTACCAGTCCCTACATTATATATACCACTTTGTTTTGGTTGCATCGCTTTTATATTTGCTTGGATGATATCTTCTATATATATAAAATCTCTAAGTATCTTATCACTACCTTCAAAAAGACGAGGATTTTTACCTGCTAATATCTGATGACCAAATTGTAAAACCATAGATGCAGTTGTATTTTTAAAATACTCTCTTGCACCATAAACATTAAAGTATCTAAGTCCAACTATACTTATATCTGCATCTACCATATAACTTCGACTCAAATTATCCATAGATAGTTTTGAAAATCCATATACATTATTTGGCTCTTCACATCCAACTCTCTGAGGTGATGGAGCATTACCATAGGTAGCTGCACTAGATGCATAAACCATATTTGCACCATGTCTTAGTGCTAATTCTAGTAAATCTTTATATGCATTTACATTGGTCTTTATCATCAAATCTTGTTCAAGTGCTGTTGTATCACTAATGGCTGCTTCATGAAAGATATAATCAAACTCATAATTCATCTCCAAATCAAGAAGTAAATCTTTGTCATTTATATCTCCACTTATAATCTCTCCACGAAATCCTAAAAGATTTTTAAAATGTCCAAAACTTTTAAGATTACCATTACTTAAAGTTTCTCCACTTCTAAAACTATCTAGTACAACCACTTTTGCATCTGGATGATTGTTTTGAAAATAAAAAGCTAAGTTTGAACCTATAAATCCTGCTCCACCTGTTATTAGAATCGTTTTATCTTTTAAATCATCTTCTATATATCTCATTAATCATCCATTATCTTTTAAATTTAATAAAATAATACAATATAATTTATTAACAAGCATTTAAGACTCAACGCACTATAATTATCACGAAAATTAATCTTAAGGAAAAAAAATGAAAAAAATCGTAATCGCTTCAATAGCTACTTTAGCACTAGTAACAGCTGCATCTGCTGCAGTAAATGGTAAAGCTTGTACTTCTTGTCACGGTGCTGACTGGGGTAAAAAAGCTCTAGGTAAATCTAAAGTTGTTAAAGACTTAACTCATGCTGAGATAGCTACTGCTCTTAAAGGTTATAAAGCTGGTACATTCGGTGGACCAATGAAAGGTCTTATGAAAGGTCAAGTTGCTAAATATAGCGATGCTGATTTAGAAGCATTTGCTCAAACTATCGGTAAATAATTACCATTAAACTGCCTTTTATGGCAGTTTAGACTACTTTTTTCTTAAAGCTTCCCTTTTTCTTTCTTGATTTACAGCATCATTTAACTCATCGACACCATCAAATTTTGCAGCATTTAAAAACTTTTCTTCATCATCAAACTGACCATTTTTTAAAGCCCATAAAAAAGCGCTGAGTGCTATAGCACCTAAAAAAATAGATGCACCTATCATCATAGCTATTAACCATCCATCCATAAACTAACCTTTATACCATTTCATTTTAATTCTCATAGAGTTACCAACTACTAACAAAGAGCTTACACTCATAGATATTGCAGCAATAAGTGGTATAACATACCCAGCCACAGCTAATGGTACAGTGATACCATTATACACAAGTGACAATAAAAGATTTTGTTTTATAAGTCCAAGCGTTGTAGATGAAATTTTAAATGCATCTTCAAGTGATTTTAAAGAATTATTTAACAGTACAACATCACCAACCTCTATAGCTATATCACTACCACTACCCATAACTATACCTATATCTGCCTTAGCTAAAGCCAATACATCGTTTACTCCATCACCAACCATAACTATTTTTTTACCACCTTCATGAAGTTTATCTATATATTCTAATTTATCTTGAGGTGTTTGATGATATAAAAACTCATCTATACCAATCTCATCAGCAACTTTTTTAGCTATAGCACCATGATCACCTGTAAGCATCACAGTTTTTATGCCTCTTTTAGATAAACTAGACACCAATTTACCAGCACCATCTTTAATCTTATCTTCAAGGTCATATATAGCAACAATCTTTTTATCCAAAGCAAAATAAAAAAGTGTGTTTTCACTCTCATATAAGATATCTACACCATTATCTCTCATCAATTTTAAATTTCCACCAAGAAATTCCATATTTTTATAAGAGGCTTTTATCCCAGATGCAGGAATCTGAGTAAATTCATCAAAAAGTACTTCATCTATAACTTCATCTTTAGATTTTAAATAGTTTGTAATCCCTACTGAAACCGGATGATTTGATAATTTCACAAGAGAATATACAAAACTTTTATCAAATTTATCAAAAATCTTTTCTTTAACTACCTCTGGTTTACCAACAGTTATAGTTCCTGTTTTATCTAAAACTAAAGTATCCACCTTAGCCATAGTTTCTAACTGAGCTGCTTCTTTAAAAAGTATCCCTTTTTTTGTTCCTAAACTAAGACCAACCAAAGTAGCAACAGGAGTAGCAAGTGCTAAAGCACATGGACAAGCTATAACTATAACAGAGATAGCAACCATAAATGAGTGTTCAAAGTTATTTGTATAAAGATACCAACCTAAAAATGTACTAAATGATATAACTAAAATAGTGCTAGAAAAATATTCTGATAATTTATTTGCCATCTGCTGGATACGAGGTTTTTTATTTATAGCAGCTTCTAGTAAAGATATAATATTTGATAAAGTAGAATGTTCAAAATCTTTACTCACTTTAAAGTGAATATCTGCATCTATACTAAGCGTTCCACTTACAACATTATCTTTTAGAGTTTTATATATAGGTTTACTCTCCCCTGTTAAACTAGATTCATCAAAAGAACCACTACCATTGATAATCTCTCCATCAAGTAAAACTTTCTCACCAGAAGAAACAACTACAACATCCCCAACAACTACATCTTCAAGTTTACACGACACTACAGAACTATTTTTTACAACATTGACCTCACTAGGTATATTTTGTCCCATAATATCAAGTGCATCTGCAACACTTTTTTTACTTAAAACTTCTAAAAATTTCCCAACCAAAACAAATGTTATAATCATAGTTACAGAATCAAAATAAGCTTCCCCATCCTCTGCAACTGTTATATATATAGAGTAAATATATGTAAGTAAAGCCCCAGTTGAGACAAGCAGGTCCATATTGAGAACTTTTGTTTTTAAACCAAAATAAGCACCTCTAAAAAACACCCAACCACTATAAAACAAAACAGGTGTAGCAAGAACTCCCTCTGCTATATTTAAAATCGTTTTCATATTTTGCTCTATACCACTAAAATAACCAGCATACTGAGCTATAGCTATCCACATAACATTCATCGTACTAAAAATAGCAACTGACATTTTTAGATAATACTCTTTTCTCTCTTTGTTTGCATGTGCCTCTTGCAAAGATGCATCATAAGGAAAAGCATTGTAACCAATAGCTCTAATCATATCTATAATTTGTGATAATTTTACAACATCATCTGACCAGACTATGATAGCTTTATTATTAGTATAGTTTATATTTACATCTACAACTCCATCCATCTTATGAAGTGCCTTTTCATTTAACCAAACACAAGCAGAACAGTGAATTCCCTCTATAACCAAAGAGACTTCACTAAAGCCATCACTATTTACTTTAACAAACTTACTATAAAAAGCTGGTGCATTAAAATTAGATGAATCTTCATACTGTTGAGTTGGAGGTGTAAGCTTAACACCAGAAGCTTTTTCATAAAAACTATCTAGTCCTTCATCACTTAAAAGATGAAAAACACCCTGACAACCATTACAACAAAAATAATGCTCACCATCTTTTATCATTACAGACTCATCAAATTCTAGATGACAATGAGTACATGGTATTTTATTTGACAACTTCAAACTTCCCTAAATCTCTATTTTTTACTATATTTTTATACTCTTTTACAAAACCATTCATACAAATATAAACTCCATTTTCAACATTAGCACTAAGAAAACCTATAGATATCCCTAAATTTAATGAAGACTCAACACCATCAATCTCAAAAGGTTTCATAGCACCAGTTAAAACTATCTTTCTATCATCAAAAATCTCAGCCAAAAATTCTGCTGTTATATGCATAGTATCTGTGCCGTGAACAATTATAAAAGTATCATCTTTTGATTCCATTATAATTCTCACTAACATCTTTCTATCTTCCATATCCATATCAAGACTGTCTTTATATACAACACCAGCTAAATCATACTTGATTTCTAAACTATCTAAAATTTTTTCAAGAGCATAATTATCATAGGGAACTTCTAACTCTCCACTAATCTCATTATATCTTTTGTTAAAAGTTCCACCACTATTTAAAATCAACAATATATATCCTTTAAATTATGAACAATCTTTGTAGCTTTAGATTTTTCTATACTTTTACTCTCATCAAACAAATAAGTTTGTTCTAAACCAGCATTTAAACCAGCTTCTATATCTCTTTGTTTATCCCCAATCATAACAGAGTTTTTTAAATCTATATCAAACTCATTAGCTGCATCTAACAACATAGCAGGTTTTGGTTTTCTACATAAACACACCCCTGTTATATCTGGATGATGTGGACAAAAATATACTTTTTTTATGGTTATACCCTCATCTAAAAATCTATCTTTCATCCAAGAGGTAAGCTTGTTAAAATCATCTTCTGTATAATAACCCCTCGCAATACCTGATTGATTTGTCACAACAATTATAATATAACCTAAAGATTGATAATATCTACATAAATTAAAGATTCCATCTATAAACTCAAAATCTTCTATCTTAAAAAGATATTCTTTTTCAACATTTATAACACCATCTCTATCTAAAAAAAGTGCTTTTAGCATATTTTAAACACTAACACCATCAGCAAAAATCTCTTTTTCTATAATATCACATAAAATATGACCTATAAGTATATGAGATTCTTGAATGCGAGGAGTTGAATCAGATGGAACAATCAAAGCATAATCAGCCATTTTTGCCATCTCTCCACCATCTTTACCAACTAATGCAACAGTTTTAATCCCTTTTTCTTTAGCACTTTTGAATGCATTTATAATATTTAGTGAATTTCCAGAAGTAGATATGCCTATAAAAACATCTCCCTCTTGTCCCATCCCCTCTAACTGACGAGAAAACACTTTATCATACCCATAATCATTTCCAATAGCAGTAAGATTTGAAGTATCCGTAGTTAAAGCCAATGATGGGATAGATGGTCTGTCAAACCCATATCTACCAACAAGCTCAGCTGCAATATGTTGTGCATCTGCCGCACTTCCACCATTTCCAGCCAAAATAGTTTTATTTGAACCTTTATAAAGCTCAACACACAACTTGGAGACTTCAACTATCTTATCTAAAAGAGATTCATCTTCATAAATAGCCTGTTTGGTTTCATAAGATTTTTTAATTTGATTTTTAATATAATTTTTCATAAATTTACCTAAAATAATATTAAAAATAATAGCACAAAACCCATAAATAAAACACAAGTAAAGTAAATAGATTAAAAAAGACAAGGATAAAGTAAAAGTAAAAAACTGATCAACTAGGCAACGACCTACATTTCCACACCTGAA
>JAADDU010000131.1 GCA_013153755.1 Campylobacterota bacterium
ATGGTCTTTGATAATGATAGTGTTATTTATAGTTTTAATACCATTATATTTTATCCCAGTTGTAAATATACTAGCTTTTAACTTACCACTTTACTACTTTTTTCATAAGATGATAACTTTTGATATATCTTCAAATATCTCAACTAAAGAGGAATTTAAAAAGATAAAATACTTTAATGCAAATAGCATAAGACTTAAAACTTTAATGTTGTATCTTATCTCTCTTGTTCCATTTGCTATATTTTTTACAGCTATTTTTTATGTTATATATCTTGGTAATACTTATTTTATAGAGGTTAGAAAATTAAGGCTAGAAAACTAGACTACCCAAATATATAAAAGTTCAGCAAAATAAGCTATAATATCATCTATAATTTTAAGAGATAGGAAATTTAGTGATAACATTAAAAGAAGCCCTAAAACTAACCAAAGAAGAATTAAAAACATTCAAAGAAGATTTAAAAAACAAGATAGAAGCGAACCCAGAATTAAATGCTTATATCGATATAAATAATGTCGGAGATGGTATTCCTATCGCTATAAAAGACAACATACAAGTTAAAAACTGGTCTGTAACTTCAGGCTCAAATATCCTTCAAGGATACATTGCACCATACAATGCCACTGTTATAGAAAAACTCCTAGATGCAGGACTTAGCCCTTTTGGTAGAACAAATATGGATGAGTTTGCTATGGGAAGTACAACAGAATCAAGCTTCTATGGTAAAACACAAAATCCTCACAACCCTGAGCATGTACCAGGTGGTAGTAGTGGTGGAAGTGCTGCTGTTGTTGGTGCTGGTTTAGCCATAGCCGCACTTGGAAGTGATACAGGTGGAAGTATCCGTCAACCTGCTGCTTTTTGTGGTATAGTTGGGATGAAACCAACTTATGGAAGAGTTAGCCGTTACGGTCTTGGTGCTTATGCATCTAGCCTTGATCAAATCGGTCCAATGACACAAAATGTAGAAGATGCAGCGATTTTATACGACATCATAAGTGGAAGTGATGATAAAGACTCAACAAATGCCAAGATGGATGATAAAGTAACACCAAACTTAAATCCTGATAGAAAACTTCGTATTGCAACTCTTCCTAGCTACATAAAAGATGCAAGTGATGATGTAAAACAAGCTTACCAAAAAGCGATAGATGCACTAAAAGATGCAGGGCATGAGATAGTTGAAAAAGAGATGATGGATGCAAAGTTTGATATATCTGCTTACTATATCACAGCAACTGCTGAAGCTTGTACAAACCTTGCCAGATATGATGGTATCCGTTATGGAAACCGTGTTGAGGGTAAAAATTTAGAAGATACTTTTATAAAAACCAGAAGTAACGGTTTTGGAGATGAAGTAAAACGCCGTATCTTACTTGGAAACTTTGTTTTGAGTAGTGGATACTATGAAGCTTACTATGTAAAAGCTCAAAAAACAAGACATATCATAAAAGATGAATATGCTAAAATCTTTGAAGATGTGGATCTGATTTTATCCCCTGTAGCACCGAGTGTTGCACCAAAATTTGGAGAGCTTGAAAATCCAATGGATATGTACCTTAGCGACATATATACCATAAGTGTAAACTTGGCAGGACTTCCAGCACTATCTCTTCCTATCTCTAAAAATGCAGACGGTATGCCTGTTGGACTTCAACTTATAGCCTCAGCTTATGATGAGCAAACTCTTTTTGATGGTGCATTAAGCCTAGAAAAAGAGATAAACTATAAAGGGTAAAAATGACTGAACAACTACACAACGAAGTTATGAACAATGTTATGAAACAACTAGACAGAAGTGATTTGGATTTGGCTGATGGTGTTGCTATCTGGCACTCTTTGGGTCTGTTTTTATTCTCAAAAGTGGAAAATGACACTAAAGATTTAACAAAAATATATGCTGGTATGAAAGAGTACTTAACTGAAATTGAAGCTTTAAAAACACAACAACAAAAAGGATAACTATGAGAATTCGTAAGCGTGCACTAACATTTGAAGATGTACTTCTAGTTCCACAATACTCTGAGGTTTTACCAAAAGAGGTTTCATTAGAGACTAAACTAACAAAAAATATCTCGTTAAAAATCCCTATGGTTTCAGCCGCTATGGATACAGTTACAGAGTATCGTGCAGCTATCGCTATGGCTAGACTTGGAGGGATAGGAATCATCCATAAAAATATGGATATACAAACTCAGTGTAAACAAATCACTAAAGTTAAAAAGAGTGAGAGCGGTATCATTATAGATCCTATCTTTGTTCATCCTGATGCAACACTAGCAGATGCAGAAAAACTTATGAATGAGTATAAAATTTCTGGTGTTCCTGTTGTTGATGGACATAATAAACTTCTTGGAATACTGACAAATCGTGATATGAGATTTGAAAAAGATATGAAAAAACTAGCAAGTGAAGTTATGACACCTATGCCACTTATCACAGCAACAAAAGGTATCTCACTAGATGATGCAGCAGATATTATGCATAAAAACAAGATAGAAAAACTTCCTATCATAGATGAAGATGGTTTTTTAAAAGGTTTAGTAACTATCAAAGATATCAAAAAACGTATAGAGTATCCTAACTCAAATAAAGATGCTTTTGGAAGGCTTGTAGTTGGTGGGGCTATTGGTGTTGGTCAATATGACAGAGCAAAAGCACTTGTAGATGCAGGGTGTGATGTACTTGTTTTAGACTCAGCTCATGGTCATTCAAAAGGGATTTTAGATACAGTTAAAAAGATAAAAGAGACTCTTGAAGTTGATATTATCGCTGGAAATATCGCGACAAAAGAGGCAGTAGAAGCACTTATAGAAGCTGGTGTTGATGGTGTTAAAGTTGGAATTGGACCAGGGAGTATCTGTACAACTAGGATAGTTGCTGGTGTTGGTGTACCACAAATTTCTGCAATAGATGAGTGTGCACAAGCTGCAAGACCTCACGGTGTACCTGTTATAGCAGATGGTGGAGTAAAATACTCTGGTGATATTGCAAAAGCTCTAGCAGTTGGTGCATCTTGTGTTATGGCTGGAAGTCTTTTAGCTGGTACAGAGGAATCTCCAGGTGAGACTATCATGTTTCAAGGTCGCCAATACAAATCATACCGTGGTATGGGTAGTATAGGAGCTATGCAAAAAGGTAGTAATGACAGATATTTCCAAGAGGGAACAGCAGCAGATAAACTTGTTCCTGAGGGGATAGAGGGTCGTGTTCCGTTTCGTGGAAGTATATCTGGAATTATCCATCAGATGATGGGTGGACTTAGAAGTTCTATGGGGTATTGTGGCAGTGAGAGTATAGAGGCTTTTTGGGATAAATCAGAGTTTGTAGAGATAACAAGTGCTGGACTTAAAGAGAGCCATGTTCATGATGTTATCATAACTCAAGAAGCACCAAACTACCATGTTTAAGTAGGAAAAACAGGTATGAGTAAAGCACAAGAGGTAAGATATGCTGGGTTTTGGATCCGATTTATAGCATCCTTAGTAGATACTTTTGTATTGGCTCTTCCTATTGGGATTGTTGTTTATTTTGTAAGTGATGGGAACTGGTTTGATTTTTCTATTTATCAGCAAAATCTTCAAATGGCGATGAGTGGCAATCCAAATGCTCTAAATATACAACCACAAACATCTATGAGATGGGAGTTGCTTTTTGAGTTTCTTGTTCTTATAGTAACCATTGTTTTTTGGAAAAAATTTGGTGGTACAACACCTGGTAAAAGATTTGTTCATATAAAAATTGTGGATGCTAAAACCTTAAAAGATATAGATAACAAACAAGCTATAACCCGTTCTGTAGGCTACATAGCCTCATCTATTATCCTTTTTATAGGTTTTTTAATGATAGCCTTTAGAAAAGACAAAAAAGGTCTTCACGACCTATTAGCATCAACTGCAGTAATCTATGATGATTAGATTAGAGCTACTGCATCTATCTCAACTAAAGCATTTTTCGGCAAAGTTTTAACTGCAACAGTCGCACGAGCTGGTTTATGTGTACCAAATATATTTTCATATATCTTATTGATTATAGTAAAGTCATCCATCGATGCTATAAAAATAGTAGTTTTAACAACTTTATCCATAGAACTACCAGCTTCTTGTAAAACTGCATCTAAATTTTTTAACACCTGTTTAGTTTGCAAAACAACATCATCCTCAACCATACTTCCATCAGCTTTAAGAGCTATTTGCCCAGATGTATAAACCATACCATTTGCAACAACCGCCTGAGAATACGGACCTATCGCTTGAGGTGCTTTATCTGTATGTATAAACTTCATTTTAAAATACCTTTTTTTCTTTTTTTTATATATTCTTTATCTACATCAACTAAAAATGAACGGAAATCTAACTCATCCCAATAACCTAAAAAAGAGTATATCTCTTTTGAATCATTTGTTACAAAATAGTGTTTAGGAACTCTTTTAACTTTTACAAAGTCTGGTAAAAAACTATAGTCTCTATCTAAATGAACCAAGACATATCTCTTTGTTAAATCATCTATTACAGCTTCATCCTCTAAGGTAGTAGATTCAAATTTTCTACACCAACGGCAAGTCTCAGAAGTTATCAAAATATATAAACTTTTATGCTCTTTTTTTGCCACCTTAATTGCTTCATCATAATCATCTAACCATTTGCCATCCATTGCAAAACTAAAACAAACAAGAGATAAAAATAAAAAAATAAACTTCATACCTATCACTCCCAGATATTGATTAGACTTACAAAAACTTCATATAATTTTTTCACTTCTTTTACACTAGTTCGCTCATCTACAGCATGAATTCTATCATTTATAACACCAAATTCTACAACATCTATACCAGCAGCAGCAATAAATCTAGCATCTGAAGTACCACCAGCAGTTGAATGTTTTGGTTTTATATCTGTAACTAATTCTATAGCTTTATCTATATTTTTAACTATCTTCGTATCTACATCTGTTCTAAAAGGGTATGAACCCTGTGTTAATTCTAATTCATAATCAAGACCAGACATATTAGAATCCACAAAAGCTCTAACTTCATCTTGAGTTGTTAAAGTTGTGTTCCTTACATTGAACATCATCTTTAACTGATTTGGTGTTACATTTGTCACTTCCATACCTGAACGAATATCGGTTATAACAAATTTGCTTGGAGAGAAAAACTCATCACCATTATCCAAATCTACACCTGCCATATTTAAAAGTCTAGGAGCTATCTGATGTATAGGGTTTATCGCTTTTTGAGGATATGCAGCATGACCTTGTTTACCATAAAGAGTAAGATATCCATTGATGGAACCTCTTCTACCAACTTTTATAGCATCACCAAACTTCTCTTCACAAGTAGGCTCAGCTACAATTACTGCATCTGGAAGTAAATCATTCTCTTTCATATACTTCAAAATCTCAACAGTACCATAAAAAGCATCCCCTTCCTCATCAGAAGTCAAAATGAGAGATAAAGTACCATTAAATTTCTTAGTATCTTTTAATGCCTGAACAAATGCAGCAACACCACTCTTCATATCTTGTGTACCACGACCATAGATATAGCCATCTTCTTCTATCGCTTCATAAGGTTCTTTAGACCATCCATTACCTGCTGGAACAACATCTACATGACCAGCAAAACATAGATGCTCACCATCCCCAAATCTCTTATACAAAATAAGATTTTTAACATCTTCAACATCTATTCTAATAGCTTTATATTCAAACAAATAATTGGTAATAAAATCCAAAAGTCCTGCATCATTAGGAGTCTGACTTTTTTGTTTAACTAGATATTTAAAAAGTTCAACTAAATCCACTATAGATTACTCTATCGGATTAGCATAAAAGATATAAGGTGTAGAGTAATTACTAACTTCAAAATAAATTTTCTTTTCACCTTCATCAACTTTATAGTTAAAATTTTTATCCATATAACCATAAGCATATCTATAGTTTCTTGGTACATTACCAGAAGTACTAGTAGCAGTTGTAAGTTTATCAATTTTTATAAATCTCTGAACTAGCTTATCGCCCATATAAATATCCAACACTCCATCGGTACCAGTCCAATTTTGAATAGTTCTACCAAGTTGATTTTGTGTTTCTTGTGTACATCCACCTAACAATAGTGCGAACACCACTATAGCAATTATTTTTTTCATTTTTTAACTCCAAATTTTAAATAGCATTATACAATCTAATAGTAAAAAACCAAGAAAAAAATTACAAGTAAAGTAAATAGATTAAAAAAGACAAGGATAAAGTAAAAGTAAAAAACTGATCAACTAGGCAACGAC
>JAADDU010000120.1 GCA_013153755.1 Campylobacterota bacterium
TAACATAACGAAGGATACAAATGAATTGGTTTTTTATAACATTGGGATATAGTGGACTTTTTCCAAAAGCACCTGGAACTGCCGGAAGTTTAGTTGCACTTATATTAGGTATATTTATCTTAGGTTATTTTGAAGTAGAAACACTATTTTTAGCTACCGTACTTATAAGTATAGTAGCAATTCGTGAGATAAATAAGTATGAAGAAAAATCTGGTATACATGATGATAAAAGAATCGTTATAGATGAACTAGCAGGTATGTGGTTTGCACTAAGTGTAGCACCTGCTGTAAGTATAAATCTAGGAGATATAACACACTTTGAAAATGGTTTTTTAATCCAAGCTCTTTTATCATTTGTTCTATTTAGATACTTTGATATCAAAAAACCTTCTATAATTGGTCGTATAGATAGAGAGGCAAAAGGTGGTGTTGGAGTTATGGGTGATGATATTATCGCTGGATTTGCAGCAGGGATAGTAAGTTCATTTATTTGGCAAGGTTATATACAACTTCAAGGTGCTTTATAAGCACCTTATTTTATATCATTTTCATGATAAAGACTTAGAGATGGAAATGCAAATTCTAAGTTATTTTTCTCTAAAATATTCATAATTTTATACATAACATCTTCTTTAGCTTCTAACCACTCATTCCAATTTGTAGTTTTTGAAAAACAATAGACTAGTATATCTATACTAGAATCTGAAAAAGAATCTAAATAAACAAGAAGATTTTTCTTTATTCCAAGTTCATCTTCTTTTGAAACTCATTTTATACTTCTTCTGTTTGCATAGTCATATTTAGTATTTATAGTTGCTATCTTAGGATGTTGTTTCAACATCTCTCTTATCTCCTCTATCGCACACTTAATATCACTAGCTTTAGAATCATATTTAACACCAATTTTCATCTTAATTCTTCTTCCAAGTGAGCGTCTATTCCAATTTTTTACATCTTGATTTGCGAGTATAGAGTTAGGTATAGCTATGATGGCATTATCAAAGGTTCTAAGAGTAGTTACTCTTAATCCTATCTCCACAACTGTTCCCTCTTTAGAATTAACTTCTATCCAATCACCTTGAGAAAAAACATCACTTAATAGTATAGATAATGTTCCAAAAAAATTGGCAAGAGAATCTTTTGCAGCTAATGCAACAGCAAAACCACCTATACCAAGCCCAGACAACACAGCAGTCAAATTTGCACCTGCAAAATGTAAAACAACCAACAACCCTAGAATCATAATAACAAAATTTACAATTTTAATACCAAGATTTATAACTTCCCGTTTTACATTTTTTGTTTTTGTATCTATTTCATGAATTTTTATGCCAGAGATAACATTTGTAACTTTATAGATGATAAAAGTAATTAAGATGGTATAACCTATGTTGAAAAACTTAGCCACCTCTCCAGCACCTGTAAAATCATTATATATATAAACAACAATATCTACATTAATTAAAATAATTATCAGCTCTATAGGCTTCCTTACACTATCTAGAATATCAGAAGAGTATTTTTGTAAAGATTTAATACTATAAATATATAGCTCTAAAGATTTATAAAAATATGTACGAATAATATACATAAATACAAATACAAAAAGCATTAACATCAATTTTACAACACTCAGTCCATATTTAGATATAACAGCATTAATACTTTTACCAACCATTGTGTTATTTATAAACATAACAAGGTTTATCATATTGTATTTTGAGTATTTATTCAGCCTATACATCTTTTTCTCAAAAAGAGTTAAGTATTTGATAACATCTGAATTTATCTCATGTAAGGCATAAAAATCTTTTATATTTTGCTTAGCCTGACTTAAAATTTTGGAGCTATCAGTTGCTTCTAAAATAGGTGTATAATCAACACTATCTAATTTGGCAATCTCTTTTTGATTTTTGATAAACATATCATTCATATATTTGTTAAACTCTTCAAAACTATACTGATCCAATGCTATTAAAATATTTTTTATCATTCTATTTTGTGCATCTAAGAGTCTATAAGACTTTACTAAAACCTCATCTCTTAATGCTGCATATCTATTTCCTAAGCGTTTATTTAGTTTTATGATTTTTTGAAGTGCAAACACTTCTGCATCATATCGCTTATAATTTTTTATATATTCAGTTTTATTTTTCAAAACATCATCAAGAGCTTTTGCATACAATTTTTCCTGCTTGTCTGCTATCTTCATAATCTTTTCTTGTGTTGCATTATTATCATCATCCATCATATAGATAAGCTTCAACTGTTCCTCTATAAATGGCGAAAATTTTGGCTCTGCTGAGAAAAGAAGAGTTTGTAGCAATAAGACAAATAATATAAAAAACTTTTTGATTTAAATACCCTCTGCAATCATTGCATCTGCTACTTTTTTAAACCCTGCAATATTTGCTCCATCTACATAATTACCCTCTACTCCATAATCTTTTGCAGTTAAAGAAACTCTTTTACAAATCTGTTGCATAGTTGTTTTAAGTTTTTCATCTACTTCTTCAAAAGTCCATTTTATCATAGCTGCATTTTGAGCCATTTCAAATTCACTTACAGCAACTCCACCAGCATTTGCTGCTTTTGCAGGTGCAAAACACACCTTGTGATTTAGTAATGCATCTATTGCTTTTGGAGTTGAAGGCATATTTGCACCTTCACTAACACTCACACATCCATTAACTATAAGATTTTGTGCATCTATATCGTTTAATTCATTTTGTGTAGCACATGGAAATGCTGCATAACAAGGGATATCCCAAACAGCATGAGCCCCTTCTGGATACTCTTCTACAGGGATGTATTTTGCATCTTTATGAGTTTTGATATACTCCTCTAAAGAAGCTCTTCTGTTTAGTTTTATATCTTTTAAAAGTGCCAAATCAACACCACGAGGGTCATGTATAGTACCTTTTGAATCAGTACAACTAACAGCAATCGCTCCAATTTGTTGAAGTTTTTCTATAGCATGAAGTGCAACATTTCCTGCCCCACTTACTGTACATATTTTACCCTCTAAAGACTCTTTGCCTTCCATCTCAAGCATAGTTTCAGTAAAATAAATCACACCATATCCTGTAGCTTCAGGACGCATAAGTGAACCACCAAACATAAATGGTTTACCAGTTAAAACACCTTCATAAGTTGAAGTTATCTTTTTATACTCACCAAACAGATAACCTATTTCACGACCACCAACACCAATATCTCCAGCAGGGATATCCATACGAGGACCTATATACTTGTGAAGTTCTGTCATAAAAGCGGAACAAAATTTCATAATCTCAAAGTCACTTTTACCCTTAGGATTAAAATCACTACCACCTTTACCACCACCTATAGGCAAACCTGTAAGTGCATTTTTAAGTATCTGCTCAAACCCTAAAAATTTTAAAATACCCTCATTTACAGTCGGATGGAAACGAAGACCACCTTTATATGGTCCTAGAGCATTGTTAAACTGTACTCTATAGCCAGTATTAACTTGTATTTTTTGGTTATCATCTAACCATGTTACTTTAAATTTTATAACTCTATCTGGAACAACAAGTCTTTCTAAAATCGCATATTTTTGATAAATATCATCAGATTCCAAAAGTGGTGCTATAGAGTAAATGACCTCTTCCATAGCCTGATAAAATACTTTATCTTGCTCACAATCACTTTTTTCAAACTTTTTAATCTCTGTTTCTGCTATACCCAACTTAAATCCCCTAATATTTTAATTTTATACTGTATTATAACCTATTATTGTCAGTTTTTCATCGCCACTTTTAACATCATTCGTCTAAGATATGCTATCTTACTTTGAAGTGGTAAATCTTTTGGACATACATCTTCACATCCAAGTAATGTCATACAACCAAAAACACCATCTTCGTTACCTATAAGTTCATAATATTCTTCATCTGTTCTCTTATCACGAGGGTCAATGTGATATCTTGCTATTTTGTTAAGTCCAACTGCACCACTAAATTTTGGTCGCATCTGTATAGTCCCACAACCAGCAACACAACAACCACACTCTACACATCTATCAAGCTCATATATCTCATCAGCTAGTTCAGGCTCCATCCTCTCTTCTAGTTTATCCACATCCAACTCATTTACTTTATCGTGTATCCAAGTCTCAAGATGTTCATTTAAACCTCTCATCCATTTACCTGTATATACAGAGAGATCCCCTATAAGTTCAAAAAGTGGCAAAGGTGCAAGGGAGATATGTTCATCAAGTTTTGCAGTAAGAGTTCTACAAGCCAAAGTTGGACGACCATTTACAAGCATAGAGCAACTTCCACATATACCGGCACGACATACAAAATCAAACTTTAAAGAGTTGTCATGATGCTCTCTTATCTCATTTAGTGCTATAAAAAGTGTCATACCATCAGACTCCTCTATCTCAAAAGTCTCCATGTGTGGTACATCATCGGGATCATGGGGATCAAATCTTAGTATGCTTATCTTTAAAATTCTTGGTTTTTTATCACTCATACATTTTCTCCAAATCTTTCATTTAAGCCTCTGTATTTTTTAGGTAACTTATCTCTAAAAGGCATTAGTGCATCTTGAATAGCAAACCTGTCAAAACCATCTTTTTTAAGTTTCTCTACATATGCATCTACAACATCTTGCCTTACTTTTGTCATAGGATGGTGTTTTGTCAAATCTTTACCATATCCACGAAATCCCGGAGGTAGCTCCATTGTGGATATATTTATCTCTTCATAACTTACACTAGGTAGAGTTTGCTCCTCATCTGGCCACGAAGTTATAGTTCTTTTTAACCAGTTTTCATCATCACGCATTGGGAAGTCTTCCCTAGAGTGAGCCCCCCTGCTCTCCTCTCTAAGATATGCTCCCAATGCACAACAAAGTGCAATTTTAATCATCTTTTGAGTTCTATAAGCATTTACCAAAGCTGGGTTTGCAGCACGAGATTTTGAACGAAAAACTTCTATATTTTTACTTCTTTTTAAAAGATCTTCTAACTCTTCAACTGCCTCTTTCAAATCTTTACCATTTCTAAAGATACCAACTTTTTGCATCATTATCTCTTCCATACGGCGACGAAGTACATAAGCATCTTCCCCATCAGTTTTTTCTAACAATGCATCTAACTTCTCTTGCTCTTTTTTAACAAAGTACTCAACTCTACTACTATGTATGGTTATATCACTCTCATCAGAGTCTAGAAAATCACTTATATACTCAGCTACAAGCATCCCACTAACAACAGTCTCACTTACAGAATTTCCACCAAGACGATTAAATCCATGCAAGTCCCAACAAGCAGCTTCTCCACAAGAGTAAAGTCCCCTTAGAGTTTGAGATTCTCCTGTATATTTTGTTCTGATTCCACCCATAGAGTAGTGTTGAGTTGGTCTAACAGGTATCCAGTCAACTGCTGGGTCTATCCCTAAAAAGTTTTCACATATCTCTTTTACTTCACGAAGATTTTTCTCTATATGTTCGCGTCCAAGTATGGTTATATCAAGCCAAAGATGATCCCCATATTTTGACTTAACACCCTTACCTTTTCTCATATGCTCAGTCATTCTACGACTTACAACATCACGAGATGCAAGCTCTTTTTTCTCAGGTTCATAATCTGGCATAAACCTATAACCATCTTTATCGAGTAAAAGTCCACCATCTCCACGACAACCCTCTGTTGTTAGGATTCCAACCGGAACTATGGCAGTTGGATGAAACTGTATCGCTTCCATATTACCTAGTGTTGCTATACCAGTCTCAAGTGCTATCGCTTGACCAATCCCCTGACAGATGATAGCATTTGTACTAACACTGTAGATACGACCATATCCACCTGTTGCTATGGTTGTTGCTTTTGAAACATATGCTACAAGCTCCCCACTCATAAGATTTCTTGCAACTGCTCCATAACACCTGCCATCTTCATGGATAAGTGCTATGGCTTCAAGTCTCTCATGAATTTCAACTCTATCTTCATGAGCTTTATTATCCATCGCATAAAGCATTGAGTGACCTGTTCCATCAGATGTATAACAAGTTCTCCACTTTTTAGTACCACCAAAATCTCTGGCAGTTATAAGTCCATGAGCTTCATCTTTTTCAGTTATGGTTACTTTTTTGGCATTTATAACAGCTTCTCTCTCACCCCTTTTAACACGAGTCCAAGGAACACCCCAGTGAGCAAGTTCACGGATAGCTTTTGGAGCACAATGAGTAAACATACGAGCCACCTCTTGGTCAGCTCCCCA
>JAADDU010000099.1 GCA_013153755.1 Campylobacterota bacterium
GCTAGTTTTTTAAACTCTTCCATGTTGTAAGCAACACCACTACCACCACCTGCAAGGGTAAAAGAAGCTCTACTTATAACAGGAAAGCCTATCTCTTTTACAACTTCTATAGCTTCTTCAACGCTATAAGCATTTTTACTTTTTGGTAAGTCCATTCCGATTTTTATCATCGCTTCATTAAAAGCTGAACGGTCTTCACCTTTATGAATGGCTTCAGGGGATGCACCTAAAAACTCCACCCCTTTAAGCATCCCTTTTTCATACATACTTGTAGCAACATTAAGAGCAGTTTGACCACCCATCGTTGGAAGTACTGCATCTATATTTTCTTTTTCGATAATTCTTGCTATAACATCTTCTGTGATTGGTTCTATGTAAGTTCTATCTGCAAACTCAGGGTCTGTCATAATAGTTGCGGGGTTAGAGTTTATAAGAACTACTCTATAGCCTTGCTCTTTTAAAGTTTTAACTGCTTGAGTACCTGAGTAGTCAAATTCACAAGCTTGACCGATAATAATCGGACCTGAACCTATAAGTAAAATAGTTTTTATGTCGGTGCGTTTTGGCATTTTTTACCTTTTAAAAGTATATAAATAAATTTTTTTATTATACTCAAAAGGTACTTAAAAAATGATTTAATCTAAGTGGTGTTTTAGTACTCAAAATTATATATAAAAGAAGCTAAACCTGAAAATATAACTTTATCCTCAACTATAGGACTTTTAGTTGCTTCTTTTGATAATCTATCAGCTCTAATATTAAGAAGTAAAGAAAGTTTTTTAGTTAATGGGTACTCTATATATGTTTGTATACCTATTTGGAATCCACTACTTGGTATGTATTTAGTTCTAGTTGCTGTTTGTTCTAAATCTTTTACTCCATAGTAGTAGTTTAAAAAATTAGATGATTGATATGTAAAGATTAGACTAGGATATAGTGTGAAGTTGGATATTTTAAATTCATAGCCAACTTCTGTTGTTAAAATCCAGTCTTTATATCTATCTAATATATCCGTAAGAGCCATAATCTCTATGTATGCTTTATCTGTTTTTGCACTAAAAGCTAAACCACCTTCCCATGTGTTTTTTCTCTCTTGCATACCTAAGATGTCTGAACTATCATATCCATATACTCTTGGTTCAATTGTTAATGAAAATCCCCATGAAAAATCATCTCTTTTATCTCCTAAAAAGTAAAGACCAGCTCTACTCCATCTTACATAAAAAATTTCATTATCAAAAAAGATTACAGGGGATGGTAGTATTATGTTATCTACATTTTTATATGGTTGAGTTTGCATATATGCACCAAGACCTATGGTAACTTTTTGTTTTTTCTCATCTGCATTTAAAAGCAAAAAACTTAGTAGCAATATTAATATATATCTCATTTTACACTCCTTATCATATAAAAATAGTTTGGCTCTTTTGAATTGTAATATGGCTTAATCTCTGCACTTTGATAGCCTTGCGAGGTTTTAATATTTAGAATTTTCCCAACTTTTAGACCTTTAAAAAAGATGTTATCAAGACCAGAACTTATAACTTCATCACCAACCTTTATCTTAAACCAAGCAGGTATGAATCTAACTATTAAATTTTCTCCATTATTTCCATTTACAATTCCTGGAGCTTTTTCATCTCCTACATAAACAGCATAAGAGCTTTGAAAATCTTTGTTTAAAACACCTAAAGGTTTGTCATTTTTGTTTATAACTATACCAGCTACAAATTCGTTAAAAGTTAAGCCATATATTTTAGATCTATTATAATCTTTGATATCCATCCAAATTCTGTTTGTATCTCCAAACTTTTCATAAGATATAGCTCTTACGAGTTCTACTTTTGGAGTATTTTTTAGTTTTGTATTATTTAATTTGTAGTAGTCATTTATCTCAGATGCCATTTGTCGCATAATAAGATGGTCTTTTTCGTATTTTTTTAGTTTTTGTTTAAGTTCATGTATATGATTTGCTTGAAAAGTATATCTATATATAGTATCTGTTATAGATGCAGTGGTATTGTTATAGCTTGATTTTATATAGTTTAGTGTTGAGATTACAGGGGATTGGATAGTTTTTGAAAAATATAATGCACCCACAATGAGTGCAAAAAAGATAGATAGAAAGCTTATAAGCCCTTTATTCATTTTCAAAAAGTTCTTGTAGTAAGTCTATCTCTTCAAGAGCTCGACCAGTTCCTCTTGCAACTGCTAAAAGAGGTTCATCAGCAACATATACAGGAACTTTTACTAAGTCAGATAGATATTTGTCAAGCTGACGAATTAATGCTCCACCACCAGTTAAAATGATACCATGATTTACAATATCACCAGATAAGTCAGGTGGCATTCTTTCTATAACATCACGTAGAGCTTCAGCTATCTCTTTTAGAGGCTCTTTCATAGCTTCTCTAGCATCTTCACTATTTAGTTCAACTGAACTAAGTAATCCCTCAACTTGGTCTCTACCATTTATAATCATAGTAAGTTCTTTGTCTAATGGTACAGCAGTCCCTATGTTGATTTTAATCTCTTCAGCAGTTCTCTCACCTATGAGTAAGTTATACTTTTTCTTTACATAGTCAACTATACCCTTATCCATCTTATCGCCAGCAGTTCTTATGGACTTAGAAAGTACAAGTCCACCAAGAGAAACAACACCAATCTCGGTAGTACCACCACCAATATCTACAACTAAATTTCCTTGAGGTTCACGTATCTCAACACCTGCACCAATAGCTGCTGCCATAGGCTCTTCTATAAGAAAAACTTCTCTAGCACCTGCACTCATTGCAGATTCACGAACAGCTTTTCGCTCAACTTGAGTTAAACCATAAGGTACACAGATGATTATTCTAGGGCTTATAAGTGTACTTCTACCATGAGCTTTTTCTATGAACTTTCTTATCATCTTTTCTGTCATATCAAAATCAGCTATTACCCCATCTTTCATAGGTCTGATAGCTTTAATATTTCCGGGAGTTTTCCCAACCATATCTTTTGCTTCATGTCCAACTGCTAAAACTCTAGTTTGTCCATATTTTTCAGTTTTTACAGCTACTACAGATGGCTCATTTATAATGATTCCACGACCTTTTGCTATTACGATAGTATTGGCAGTTCCAAGGTCGATGGATAGGTCATTTGAAAAGAGTCCTATAAGTTTATTAAATATCATTTTCTCTACCTTATGCTATTTTTTTTGTAGAATTTTTTATATACATAGGTTCTACTGCATCTTCTATAACTTCTTTAGTTATGAGTACTTCATATCCACTATATTCTGGAAGTTCATACATTATGTCTATCATTCTCTCTTCTATAATTGCACGAAGACCTCTTGCACCAGTTTTTCTATCTATCGCTTTTTTAGCTATAGCTTTTAGTGCATCATCTTCAAATTTTAGTGTTGCATCATCCATTTCAAAAAGTTTTTGGTACTGTTTTACTATGGAATTTTTTGGCTCTGTAAGTATTCTAACCATATCATCTTCACTAATTTCATGTAGTGAAGCTATGATAGGCAGACGACCTATAAGTTCTGGAACAATGCCGTATTTTACCAAATCATCAGGTTCAGCCATGTCGTAAGTTGGTTTTTGTTCATCTTTACTTTTTTTATCATGTCCAAAACCTAAAACATTTTCACCCTGTTTGCGTTTTAGTATATCTTCAAGGCCATCAAAAGCACCACCACAAATAAATAGTATATTTTTAGTGTTTATAGATGTAAACTCTTGGTTTGGGTGTTTTCTTCCCCCTTTTGGTGGGATATTTACATCAGCACCCTCTATAATTTTAAGTAATGCTTGTTGTACACCTTCTCCACTTACATCTCTAGTGATAGAACGATTTTCACTCATACGAGCAATTTTGTCCATCTCATCTATGAAAACTATCCCTTTTTCAGCTTTTTTGATATCTCCACCAGCTGCTTGGATAAGTTTTGTGAGTATGTTCTCAACATCCTCTCCAACATATCCAGCTTCTGTTAAACTTGTAGCATCTGTTATGGCGATAGGAACATTTAAAACTCTAGCTATAGTTTGAGCCATAAGAGTTTTACCACTACCTGTTGGACCTATAAGTAAAACATTTGATTTTTCTATCTGAACTTCATCATCTTCACTTGTTTTAAAGATTCTTTTATAGTGGTTATATACAGCAACACTTAAAAGTTTTCTAGCTTTTTCTTGTCCTATTATGTAGTCACCTAAAAAGTTATCTAACTCTTTTGGGGTCATAAGATTGTTTACTGCATCTAAAAGTTCATTATTATCATCTGTAGTTTGAAGTTCTTTTTCATCTCCAAACATAATTTTATAGGCTGATATAACACAGTTTTTACAGATATAAACTCCATTACCAGCTATGAGAGGATTTTCATCACTCTCACTTGCATTACAAAAACTACAGTGTCTATGTATCATATATTTTTCCTCTCAAAGGGTATCCCTCTTTTTGTTTTTAGTACAAAATCACATAAGTCATTTACAAAATGGTTTGTAGTACCTTCTAAAAGTTCACTTGCCGTGTCTTTTAAAGGTTTTCCAGACTCAAATAATTCTCTATATGCTGATTTTAGTTCATTTATATCATCTCTGCTAAGTTTTCTTCTTAACCCTGTAAGATTTAGTCCTCTTAAAGATGCACGATTACCCTCAGCCATACAAAATGGTGGTAAATCTTGTGCTAGTGCAGAAGCACCACCAACCATAGCATAGTCTCCTATATGAACAAACTGATGTATCGGTGTCATACCACCAATAACAGCATAATCCCCAACTTCTACATGACCAGCTAATGTGGCTGCATTAGCTAAGATGCAGTGGTTTCCAATGATAACATCATGCCCTAAATGTACATAACCCATAAAAAGATTATAATTTCCTATAATAGTTTTAGCACCACCACCTTTTGTACCAGGGTTAAATAGTGTAAACTCTCTTATAGTGTTATTATCGCCTATGATTAGTTCAACATCTTCACCATTAAACTTTAAATCTTGAGGTATAGAACCTATAACAGCATGAGAAAAGATAGTGTTATTTTTACCAATAGTTGTTTTACCATAGATACAAGAATTTTGAGCTATCTTAGTTCCATCGCCAATTTTCGACTCACTAGATATAAAACAAAAAGCACCTATCTCAACATCTTTACCTATAATTGCACCATCTTCTATGATAGCATGAGGGGAAATCTTTGACATAGTTTTTTACTTATCTACTATCATAGCTTTTAATTCAGCTTCTGAAACCATTTTCTCATCAACAAAAGCTTCACCCTTTAACATCCAAATAGCGCCTTTGTGTTTTATAACACTTATACGGTATTCAAGTCTATCACCTGGTTTAACAGGGGCACGAAATTTTGCTTTGTCGATACTCATGAAGTAAACAACTTTGTTTGCAGCTTCCTCTTTTGTCATCTCCATACTTTGAAATGCTAAGATTCCACCAGCTTGAGCCATACCCTCTAGTATCATAACGCCAGGATAGATTGGATGACCTGGGAAGTGGCCTTGAAATACATTTTCACTAATACTTACATTTTTATAACCAGTCAAAGTTTCATTTTTTACAACATCTGTGATTCTATCAACTAGTAAAAAAGGGTAACGGTGTGGGATAATTTCTTGAATTTCTATAACATCCATAGTCATTGGTTAAGTGCCTTATAAATAATTTTTGTTATTTTAGCGAAAAAGATATTATAAAACGATTAGTTTTTCTTTAGTGTCTTCGTAAGTGATAGCATCTAAATAGATTGTTAGTTTAGATTCAGGCACTGCATCTAAGATAATTACAGGTGTTAAATCATAGTTATTATCACTAATTTTAGCTCTTAAATCTAATTCTTTTTCTACTGTAGGAGGGTTAAATATAAGCTCTTTTATGCTTTGATAATTTGAGTTGTTAAGTGTGTTAAACCTCTTTAAAGTGATGAGATTTACTTCATCTTTTACTCTATTTCCTTGAACTTTTTTTCTTGCAAGAGTTGAATATATAAGTGCATGTGCATCTAAAACACCATCTTTTTTAGATACAACTTTTAAACTAAATAGTCTATAGTTTAAAAATCTTTGTTTTATGATTTT
>JAADDU010000206.1 GCA_013153755.1 Campylobacterota bacterium
ATACCATTTTTATAGTACTTAGATCTTGGGGAGAAGACTATATCTATAAAAGCAGTATTTTGTTTATATGTTCTAGAGTCTATAAGATTTTGTATCTTTAAAGACAACTCATCTCCAAAAAGTGTTGTAAAAAAGATTGTAAAAACTAAAGCAAACTTTACCATTTTTTTCCTCTATTTAGTTTTTTAAACTCTTCTACAGTTAATTCAGTTAATTTTGAATCTTTATATAAAAGTCTAAGGTTATATTTTGTTTTAAATTTCATTATATTTCCATCTACATCAAACTTAACATTGGAGTGTCCAAAGATAAGAAGCCACTCTTTTTTTGTATCCAATTCAAGCTCTTCTCTAAGAACTTTTTGATATTTTTTATGTGTTGAGAGATCTATATAACCAAACCAAACTTTTCTTTTTGGATTAATTTTAAAAACTTTTTTAACCTCTTGTTTAACAGGTAAAAACTCATCATCAAGCTCTTTAGTTTTTGTTATATTTTCATCAACTGTTATGTTTATATCTTTTTTTACCTCAGGCTTAACTATGTCAAAACTCTTTTTATAGTTTTTCATATTAAGTTGGGCACTTTTTATAGTGGTATTGTCTACAACATCTACCACTATCTCTTGAGTAGAGCCAGATAAACCTAAAAATGAAACTAACAATATAATCAAAAATAAAACTACAGCAATACCAGCATATAGTAAAGAAAAGTTTTTCTTTTTCTCAGGAGAGATAAATACATTTGAGTCTTCACTAATAGTTGTGATTTTTTGATTATAATATTCAAGCCCTTTTTGTTTTAAATCTTCTAATTTAACACCATATTCTCTTTGAAAAATAGATATAAAACCTAAAAACTGAACTCTTGACATCTCTTCAAAACGCTCGTTAAAGACTGCATCTATATGTTTTTTAGTGATATGTGTTTGTTCATGTATTGTATTTACACCTATATCAAGAAGTTTTTTAAGTCCCATACTCATACTCTCATCCTATCCATTAAAATAGCTCCTGCTACACTAACATTGAGAGAATCAAACCCATGACACATCTCTATGCTTACAATTTTATCTAATTTTGAGACCACTCTTTGACTCAAACCCTCGCCCTCACTACCAAGAACTAAAACTCTTTTTTGCAAAATCTCAACATCTCGGATATCTTTACCACCCATCTGTGCACCATAAAGTGTAAAACCTGATGTTTTTAAATCATTTAACACATTGTGAATATTTGTCTCTATAGTAAAAGGCATATCATACAATGCCCCAGTACTAGTTCTAAGTATAGGCTCCAATGCCAATTTTTTAACTCCACAAGCAACCACTGCATCTACACCTAAAGCATAAGCACTTCTAATTATGGCCCCAATATTTCCTACATCAGTTAAACCTGAAAGAACAAGAATGAAATCTTTATCTAAAAATGAATTAAATCTATGAAGTTTATAATCATCAACTTCGGCTAAAATACCTTGATGAGAAGCATTCTTACACATCTTTCCAGCAGCATCACTAGGGATTCTTTTTACTTCAAAGTTCATTTTCATAAACTTTGCGTACTCTTTTTTATCTATATCTTTTGCTAGATATAAAGTCTTGATTTTATTTGGATGATTTTTAATGATATAGTGTATTGGTTGTTTTGCATAAATTAACATAAAGACATTTTAGCGAAAAAAAGTGTTAAATAAGTGACAATATAGACTAATTTAATATTTTACGAGATATTTAATAGTCTTTGGTAACAAGCCTTAGTATTTTCGCCAGTTATTTTACTTATAAGTTTGGCTTGAACTTTTTTTGGTAAATCTAACTCAAGTATATCTTTTTGTGAAATTGCACTGCTGTTATGCATCTTACTTGCCTCTATAACAACTACCCATTCACCTCTAAAATTACCATCGAGTAAAGCTAAAATTTCACTAGCTGTTCCATCTAGGTATCTTTGATATTTTTTTGTAAGTTCTTTTGCTAAAAATATACTTCTTGTACTCTCTTGTATATCTATCTCTTTTAAAAGTTTTTCTAATCTATGTGGAGACTCATAAAGTACAGTGGTAAATCCACTATGAAGGGCCCCTTGTAAGGACAACTCTCTATCTTTACCTTTATGTGGTAAAAATCCCCAAAAAAGCATCTTTGTTTCAACAAAACCACTAGCAACAAAAGCTGTAAGTAGTGCGTTTGCACCAGGAAGAACATCATACTCTATAGAATTTTTTTGCATGTAATTTATAAGTAATTGTCCAGGGTCACTAATACCTGGCATCCCAGCATCTGAAGCATATACAACATTTTTATCAAAAAAAGATGGTTCTAGCTTTTCTATGAAATTTTTTTCATTATGAGAATGGAGGGATATAAAAGTTTGATTTTCTTTAAAAGTGGTGTTATAACGCTCTTTTAGTATATGGATAAGTTTTTTTGTAACACGGGTATCTTCACAAAGAAGTGTATCGGCTTCACTTAAAGCTTCGATAGCTCTAAGTGAAATATCGCCAATATTTCCAATCGGAGTTGGAATAAATTTTAGCAAGGATTACTTTTTAGCGTAACGAGCGTTAAATTTCTCGATACGACCAGCAGTATCTACCATTCTTTCACTACCTGTGAAGAAAGGGTGACATTCATTACAGATGTCTATACGCATAGTATCTTTTTGACTTTTAGTCTCAAAGCTATTACCACAAGCACAAGTTACTGTACAAGTTACTAAATTTGGGTGTAAATCTTTTTTCATTTTTTTACCTTTTGATACTCGTCGAAGTACGAATACCTATATATTTTTAATTCCGTATGGGGGCAGAATTTTGTAAGGCGAATTCTACCCAAAAAGAACTTAAGGATGCTTAAACTCTATCATTCTTTAACAGTTGTATTGTTCTCATCTGTTACATTAGTATCTACTAGTAGCGTTGCATTTGACTCTGCAACCTCTTCTTGTGTACTCTCCTCCACAACCTCTTTAGGAGCTTCTTCTTCTGAAACATTTTTAGCATCTTCTTGCATAATCACATCTATAGACTCTTGAACTTCTTTACATTTAAGTTGCTCTTTTTGCTTAGTTTGTTCACTCTTTAGAGTAGATATCTTTTTTTGTAGTGATGTTAATTCTTCATTTAATTCTTCTAGATTCTCTTGCAAATCATCAACTTCATTAGTGGCATCTAAAACAGCTTTTACATTCATACCATGAACATAAACAAGCTCTCCACCACTTTTTCCTTGTATAAAATTTACACCTATAAATGCAAGAATAACGATCAAATACAGAGCTTTGATAGCAGGTTTTTTAAATAAAAGTGCCATAACTTTAAAAACTATCAGCAAGATAGAGGAGTAGATGATATAAGTTCCTAAATGTACATGGGCGTTAAAAGCCTCTTTGGCTTCATCTGATAAAAGAGCAAAAGCTTCAGAACCATCTACTTTTCCAGTAACATACAGTACTAAGTATATAGCACTTAGAGTTACTAGTAACAAAGAGCTAATTATATTTAAAACACGGCGTTTAAACACAAGGTTAAAAATCTCTAAAACAATCACCAATACAGGTATAGCAATAACAAAATGTACTGCTACTGGGTGCATAAGAAGTGGAACTTCAAAAGGGAGTGGTGGTATATCTAGCTTTGGTAAAACTGGTAAATCAGCTAATGTCATAAGTTTCCTTTGTAATAATTGATTCAATTGTATCTATCATCTTATAAAAAAATGCTGAATACTTAAAATAAAACCTTAGATGCAATACTCATAACTGCACTCTCAGAACGAAGAACCATAGGTGTATCTAGTCTAAAAGTCTCTTGATTTTTAAGTAAAATTTTCTCATTTTGTGAAAAACCACCCTCACAACCCACAAGAACTCTACTAAAATCAACCTCTGCATCTAAAATTTTTTCGCAAAAATCAAACACTTTAACATCTGGATACTCTTTTATAAAACTTTGTATATTTTTATATGTATCAAACTCCATGTAAGAGGTTCTTCCACATTGTTGCATCGAAGCATCTAAGATTCGCTCAAATCTTTTAAAATCAAGTTTAATATTTCTTTGACTTCTATCACAATATATAAATGAAATTTTACTAACACCTATCTCATTTAGTGAAGCTAAAACTTTCTCTATGGACTTTGTATCTATCACACACCAAGCTAGATGCAGTGCTTTTTTAGGCTCGATTTTAAGCTCTGTTGAGGAGATAAGCTCTAATTTAGCCACTCTTGAATCAACTTGAACTAACTTGTAAAGATGCAATATATCTATATCTTCTTTAGTTCTAAAAGCTATCTCATCCCCCTCACTATGACGACGAACTTTAATGAGATACTTATATAGTTCCCCTTTTAATGTTATAACCTCATTAGATGCACTACTATCTAAAATATATATCAAATCAACCACATCCAAACAGAGATAACACCAACTAAACCAACTTCTATGTAAAGAATCTTAAAGGCAAACATACTATAAGCTTCTAAAACTCGCTCTCTATCATCTCTCATAAAAGTTAGATATTTAGCTCTTCTTGCTTCTAAAACTATAATAGCTATGGAGATAACAATCATCACTATATTTTCTATAGTAAAATCAAGATGCTTTGCTGCCATCATAATCACACCAGGAAACACTGCCAAACCTATAGAAGTGATACTAAGAGGGATAAGAAATATACTCATAACTCTTTTGTATTTTTTTATATCTTTTGCTAAACGCAACACTACAATATTTAAAAATATTGTCCCAAGCAGTACAACTGCTCCAATACTGTGGATACTTAAACCCATGCTATACATTTCATTCATAACGAAATTATAATATAATATCCCAATTAAAAAAAGAGGTAAGATAATGGCAGTAACAATTAACGAAGCATTAGAACTTATATATAAACATACAAACAAACAAACTATAAAGATACTACCTATAGAATCAGCACTTGGATATATCTTGGCAGAAGATATAAAAGCAACTCATAACCTCCCACCTTACGATAATTCAGCTATGGATGGGTATGCTGTAAAACTATCTGATGCATCTAAATGTGTGAAAGTAA
This sequence comes from Campylobacterota bacterium, assembly GCA_013153755.1. The sequence continues at coordinate 5,063 of JAADDU010000206.1, forward strand.
GTCATACTATATTTGCTGGAGATAATTCACATGAAGTTTTAAAAGATGGATTTGGCATAAAAATAATGACAGGGGCTAAAATACCTCAGGGGTGTGAATGTATAGTTCCACAAGAAGATACAACAGATTGTGAAGGTGGTGTTATCTTACCAGATACTTTAAAACTAAACAATCACATCCGTTTTTGTGGTGAAGATATAAAAAGTGGCGAAATTTTACTTAGTGTTGGAGATAAACTACAAGCTCATCAAATCACACTTTTAGCATCTCAGGGCATAAGCCATATAAAAGTGTATAAAAAACCTCGCATAGCTCTTTTTGCATCAGGAAGTGAGCTTAAGATGCACTTTGAGAGTGTTGAAGCATATCAACTATACAACACAAACACACCAGCCCTACTCTCTCGTGCAACAGAGTTTGGATGTACGGTTGACTTCATAGGAACAGCTAGAGATACACTAGAGGAGCTAAAAGAGCATGTTAAAAGTGCATTAGACAGTGACCTTATCATCACATCAGGTGGTGTTAGTGTTGGAGATGCAGACTTTACAAAAGAGGCATTTGGTAGTTTTGGGATGCAAACTTATTTTGATAAAGTTCAGATAAAACCAGGTAAACCAACCACATTTGGAAAAGTTGGAAATACTATGATTTTAAACCTACCGGGAAACCCACTTGCTGCTGCACTAAACTTTGAGCTTTTTGGGCAAAGTATCATCTTAGCTATGAGTGGTATAAAAGCCAAATATATAAACACTATAGATACTAAGATGAAAGAAGATTACAAGCAAAAAAAAGGGAGAATCTCTTTAGTTCCTGGGTATTTTGATGGTAGTAGTTTTGAAGTGTGCGATAAATTTGCCCCTGGCATGGTAAGCCCACTAGGAAAAAGTGCAAACTCATTTATGATGGTAGATGCAGAGGTAGGAGAGTTAAAAAAAGATACTAAAGTAAAAATCATCTCAACAAGATTTGACTTTACTTGTGAGGTGCAAAAAGAGTTGACTA
>JAADDU010000001.1 GCA_013153755.1 Campylobacterota bacterium
TAGAAGATAAATTAGAGAAGCTAAATAAAGAACTTGACATAAAAGTTGATATAGCTACAAAAGGTTTAAAACAAGAAAATAACAACTTTAAGGAGCTTTTAAATTCAACTATGGAGATGATAATTATCTCTGATGAACATCAGCATATTATTGAAGTAAATGATGTTACACTAAAGTTTTTTAACACTAAAAGTTTAGATGAAGTTAGTTATAGAAATTTATTTGATACAGTAACTGAAAAACAGTTAGATAAAGTTAAAAAAGCTCTTTCTCAAGAGATAGCAAAACCTTATGAATTAGAAGTGCTTATACCTAATGTTGGTTCTAAAGTTTTACTTGCTTCTGGAAGAAATATTATAAGAAATGGTAAACGGGTAAGAATCTCCACACTACTAGATATAACAGAATTTAAACAAACACAGTACCAACTTATACAACAAAGTCGTTTGGCCCAAATGGGAGAGATGATAAGTATGATAGCACATCAATGGAGACAACCTCTATCTGCCATAAGTGCTACAAGTGGTTCTTTAACGCTAAAAGCAAGAATGAATAATTTAGATAAAGATACAGTTACGAATCTTGCACATAGGATAACAGAATATGCACAGCATTTAAGTGCGACCATAGATGATTTTAGAAATTTTTTCAAAGATAACAAACAAAAAGAGGAAGTACTTTTAAAAGATATTGTTCAAAATACTCTCAATATAGTAAATATGTCTTTAGCAAATGCAAATATAAAGATAGTTACAAACTTGACTTCAGAGATAAAAATAGATACTTATTCAAATGAACTAAAACAAGTTGTTTTAAATATAATTAAAAATGCTGAAGATGTTTTAGTAGAAAAAAGTATACAAAATCCACAGATAAATATAGATGCAGATGATAGAACTATAACTATATATGATAATGCAGGTGGGATACCTGAAGAAATTATAGGTAAAATTTTTGAACCATATTTTTCAACAAAAACAAAAAAAGATGGAACAGGGTTAGGTCTTTATATGTCAAAAACCATTATAGAAAAGCATTGTGGAGGTAAGCTTAGTGTTTACAACTCTAAGGATGGGGCTGTTTTTGTTATAGAGTTATAAAATTTTTATTTCTTCAACCATATTTTTAATCTTTAAAAATTTTTCTTTATAATTATAATCTTTCTCTTGAGCTTTTGCCATAGACTCCATCTCACTTGCATGTTTTTGTAAAGATTCAAGTCTAAAATTTCCACTAGAACCTTTAATACTATGTGCATTTAGTGTTATTTGTTTATAGTCTTTTAGTTGTATAGCATTTTGTAGGTCTGGTATCTGTTTTTTCATTTTTTTAATAAAAAGGGTCAGTAGCATGATTAATTCATCTTCATTTAACATCAACTCCTCTTTAAGTTTATCTGCATTTAAACCAACTATAGTATTTTTAAACTCTTTTTTTATAGTATTTTGAGTGGTATTTTTATAAGCTTTAAGGTAGAGAGAAAAAACTCTCTCTAGTTCTTTTAAAATGATAGGTTTTCCTAAAAAAGAATCAAAGCCATTTTCTAGTTCTCTTTCTTTAACACCTTTTATAACATTTGCAGTAAGTGCTGATATAGGTGTATGATGTATGCCATTTTGTTTTTCATAAGCTAAAATCTTTTGAACTGCTTCATTCCCATCCATAATAGGCATTTGTTCATCCATCAAAATCAAATCATAACTATGTAGTTTATAAAGCTCAAAAGCTTCTGCTCCATTTGGTGCTAAGTCAAAAGTTAAGCCATATTTTTTAAGTAGTATTTTAATCAGTTCTTGATTTGCTTCATTATCTTCTGCTATAAGGATATGCCCTTTAAATTTTGTACCAGCTTTATGCTCTTTTAGTCTAAATGTCTGTATATCTTTATCTATAAGCTTTGCTTCGTGTATTGTTTTTACTGGTATTTGCATACTAAACTTACTTCCTAAACCATAGATAGATTCAACATCTACAACACCATCCATATGTTCAACTAACTGATGTGATATAGATAAACCTAATCCTGAACCTGAGTTAAAAGAGTTTTTATGTTCGCTATATTGAGCTTGTGCAAAAGCAGTAAATATATTTGTTATATCTTCTTTTTTTATTCCTATACCATTGTCTAAAACACTGATTTTTAATTTTGAATCTTTGTAAGAAGTTTCTACATTTATAAGACCATTTTTAGGTGTGAATTTTATGGCATTACTCAAAAAGTTTGACAACACTTGTTTGATTCTAAGTGCGTCTGCGTATAGTTGAGTTGGTATATTGTCATCAATGTTTGAGTTTATGGTGATATTTTTCATATCTGCACTTGCAACAAAAAGCTCTATGGTGTGATTTATCTCTTCATGCAATGAAAATATTTTAGGATATATACTAAACTCTCCACTACGAAGTTTTGAGAAGTCTAAAATATCATTAATGATACTTAAAAGATTTTCCCCACTATTTAAGATGATATTGAGATATTTTTTATGTTTTTGTGATATATCTTCATTTTTTAGGATATTTACAAAACCTAAAATTGCATTTAATGGAGTTCTGATTTCATGTGACATATTTGATAAAAAGAACTCTTTAGCTTGACCAGCTTTTAGAGCTTCTTGTCGTGCATCTATGAGTTTTTGAAAGATAGTATCTGTATAAAACTTTAAAATTCCACCAAAATTTTTATCAAATATAAATGATATCTCATCAAAAAGCTCTTTTGAGTTTAGTCCAGCATCATAAGAAAAGTCAACCATGGAACGGCGAAAATGGCTACATATCTCAAAAAGTTCTTCTGCACTTATCTCTCTGTTTTTAAGATAAGCAAGAAGCTTTTGCATAACTGGGCAGTGTCCTATATCAACTTCCCCAGCTATCACTCCCATAAAATAATCAAAAACTCCACTAGCATACTCTCTTTGGAAATCATCTTTTTTTATCTTATGTTGCTTTAAAATTTTTTGTGGAGTTGCATAAGAGAGCCATTGAGATAAGATAATGTCTTTTGATGATTTATAAATCTCTTGTGAAGCTACAAGTGTTGGGACTCTCTCTTTCATTTACTATGTCTTCTTTATGGTTTTATCAATAAATATGAGGCTAACATAACTAAAGTTAATCTAAACAATCCAAGTACTGTTACACCAAATATACTCATATTATAACAGTTTGTACATATACTAAAGCGTTTGTTTTCATAATATGAGTATAGTATATAAAATAAATTTATTCCTAAGACAACAAAAGAGATATATAACTGATAATTCCATATAGTTTCAAGACTAACTTTATCACTTATGAAAAAAGAAACTCCTAAAAGTAAAAGCATCCCTATCATTATATAGTTAGATGCGTGGATAAAGTAATCCCTACTAAAACCCGTCCGTATTTTAGGTGGACAACTAAGAGTAGAATCATTTGCTAAACCTAACTCAAAATTCTCTCTATCTTCTTTAGATAGTTTTGTTAGAAAGTTTGCACCAAAAAGGTAATCTATCTTCCGTTGGAGTAACACACTAAAATTCCCACTAACGCTTAAAGAGTGCTGTTTTGCATCTCTATCTTCATAAATTAGACTAATGGTATTTGCTCTTGTTACTTTTGCATATTTATCTTTATAGTATGAAGTGTGTTCTACTGTTGTTATCTTACCTCTTGTTGTAAGTATCCTTGGATTTATCAACTCTAAAAACTCTTCATCATCTTTTTTCACAACAACAACACTATAGTAACTTCCAACCTGAGTAGCTGAGAGTCCATCAAGATTGTTCTCAATTATTGTATCTTTTAAATCATCAATAAATGAAAACAACTCTTCATTAAAAACTCTGACATCCGATGCAAACTCTACACTAAGAGGTTGAGGGTAAGTTGTAATTTGTTTAGTCATAATTATAGCCTATAGGATGTTTTTATAGAGGTAGTAGCACAAAAAGTGCTACTAATGTGGATATTAGTGGTGAGATTTTACTATCAAAATTGTCATTTTGATGTTAATAGCAATAAATCTTACAAACTGCCAAAGAACGCAAGTTCTCATAAATTTTTGACCACCTAGTGGTATCATTGTTCCAAATTGTGGGCTATAAGGCTCCACATGTTCTACATGTTTACTATCTGCCATTTTTCTTCCTTTTTTAATTTAATTTTACTCTAGTTTATTCTGGAATTAGAGTCCAACCTGGTTTAAGTTGAGCTTTCCAAATAAATGCATGGTGTAACAAGTGCTTAACCCAGTGAGCTGCAAGACCAATCTCACCAGTTGTTCCGTTTATATCACGACCTGTACCAGGGTATTTTTCATAATCTTGAACGATTGGAAAAACTGTCATAGCTGCAGCAGTACCACTAAATAAACCTTTACCAGCTGAAGCAACACAAGCTGCACCCATCTCTGCCATACATGATGTATGTGTAGGCTCACTTGCACCATTTATCATATCTACGATACTTTGAGTTACTGCTTTACCCATCATAGCAGATGGCATACCAGTTCTTGGAGGAGTTGGTGTAATTGGCGTACCATTTGGTGATTTCATAGGTTTAGAAATCGGATGTGGAGGAGCAAAAGCAATCCCAGCTGCAAAAATATTTTTATAAGTTGGATTTTGAAGAGTTCTCGGCCAATCTTTTGCTTCCCAATCTGCATAAGAAGTTTTTGTATAATCAGCATCAACTTTCATCATACCATTAGCAGCAAAAACAACATCAGTTATATCTTTACCATCTTTACCATAAGCTTTCATACCAACACCAGCAAATGGTGGGATAAGCATAGCAAAATCAAAATCTTGTGTATCTATCTCGCCATTAAGAGTTTCATAAGTAACTTTACCCTCTTCAACCTTGTTTACATGAGCACCTAAAATCCAGTTCATACCACGCTCTGCATATAAAGATTCTGCAAATACTTTAGATGAAGTTACAAAACCACCCATCTTAAAGTGAAGTCCACCCATACCAAAGTCACCTAAGAAAGACTCATTTGATATCCAAATCATTTTAGCTTTATCACGAACACCTTCTTCACGAAGTTTATGCTCTATATTAAAGATATACTCAAAAGCAGCACCTTGACAAGTACACATTCCATGACCTGTACCTATTAGGAAAGTTTGTTCCTCTCCAGCTTTCATTTTTTCTATCTTTTCATCAAGTACATGAGCAGCGTGAACTGCATGGTCTGCTGTACATACTGAAACTGTATGTTTACCCATAACTGTACCTTCTCCAAGACCAGGAGTTGCACCAAAGTTTAGTTTTGGTCCAGTTGCATTTATAAGGTAATCATACTCTACCTCTTCAGTTTGACCCTCTTTACCTTGACCTGTATACTCAATAGTAACAAATGCTTTATCTTTAGAATCACTTCCTTCAGGGTTTATAGAAACTGCTTTTGCTTGTCTATAATCAGCACCAGCTTTTTTGTAAACAGGGTCCAAATCAAAAGTAACCTCTTCTTTACTCATTTCACCAACACCAACCCAGATATTTGATGGAATCCAGTTCCATTTAGAGTTTGGAGTCACAACTATAACCTCATGCTCTTTTCCGAGCCATTTTGTAGCAAAAGATGCTGCTGTATGACCTGCAACACCTGCACCAAGAATTACTAATCTTGCCATATAATCTTCCTCAATTTAATTTCTAGTACAACTTTATCACAAGTGCATCACAATTTTATCACAAAGTATTATTATATAATAAATAATTATTATATTGTTAGCTTATTAGCCCTATTTTTAGGGGGTTGTTTGTTACTTTTAACAACACATTTATATGATTATAAGATTTTATAAATTTTCTTATAAGTATTTTTATTGAACAAGTGTGTAGAATCTACACACTAAAATATAATAATTCAATTTAGAGTAAAATATTCAGGCTTAAAAGTACTTTCTGCTGAGATAGGATTAAATTTGACGAATGTATTTAACCATATCTTTAGAAATGTACTCAACTTTAAAATTTTATATGAAATATTTTTTAATGAAATTAGTAAAAAATTACTTAGTTAAGTTAGGTGAAAATTGCACTTGATTATTAGAATTGGCAAAATGATACTCTAAGAAAAAAAGTTATTTTTAAAAAGGTGCTTGAAAGTCCGTAAAATAGGGGTTTATGGTGGAGAATGAGAGATTCGAACTCTCGGTACAGTTACCCGTACGCATCCTTAGCAGGGATGTGGTTTCAGCCACTCACCCAATTCTCCACTTGTTTGAAGATTGAAATTATATTCATATAAATATAATATTTTGCTTAAAGATTTAAATTTTAAAAACTTTTTGTCTAAAACACCACTTTATCAATATCAAAGACAGTTTTTAGTACAATTCACGGATTTTACATAAAGGTTACAACATGGCTAACAAACGCGTATTGGTTAAGTTCTCAGGTGAAGCTCTTGCAGGTGAGGCAGGTCATGGTATTGATACACAAATACTCAAATATATAGCAGGTGAAATTAAATCTTTAGTAGATGCTGGGATTGAAGTTGGTATTGTTATAGGTGGTGGAAATATTATTCGTGGTGTGACAGCTGCGCAAGATGGTATTATAAAAAGAACAAGTGGTGATTACATGGGTATGTTAGCTACAGTTATTAATGGTGTTGCTATGCAAGAAGCGTGTGAATATGCAGGTCTTGAAGTTCGTATGCAAACAGCTATAAAAATGGAGCAAATCGCAGAGCCATATATAAACCGTAAAGCAGTTCGACATTTAGAAAAAGGGCGTGTTGTAATTTTTGCAGCAGGAACTGGCAACCCATTTTTTACAACAGATACAGCAGCAACACTTAGAGCAGTTGAAATTGGTGCAGAGGTTATATTAAAAGCAACTAAGGTTGATGGAGTTTATGATAAAGACCCTGTAAAATATAGTGATGCAGTTAAATTACCAGAGTTAACTTATGAACAAGCATTAACTGACCATATAAAAGTTATGGATGACACCTCTATAGCACTTGCAAAAGACAACAAACTACCTATCATAGTGTGTGATATGTCAAAACAAGGTAATATTTTGGATATTTTAAATGGAAATATGCAAAATTGTTCAATAGTAAAATAATTTAGGAGAAAGTATGAAAGTTGAAGAATTAACAGCAAAAATTTTGGATGAAAATCCAAATATAGATCGTTATGTATTGGCACTTGCTGTAGCAGCAAGAAGTGATGAACTTTTAAATGGTGCGACAAGCAAGTTAAATGTTGATCCAAAAAGTATAAAAGCAGCTGATTTAGCTCTAATGGAAATTGCGCAAGGTCTTGTTAAAATCAAAGGCTTTGAAGATAACGAAAAGTAGTTAATTTGCGTCTGAGTCAAATAGATATTGAAAAAGTAAAACTTTTACAAAATGTTGACTCAGCAGTAGATTATCTGTTTTTACAAATAACCCCAACCAATAAACTTCAAGAAGCATTAAAATATGCTAAAAATGCACATCAAAAACAATTTAGAAAAAGTGGTCAGCCATATATTATTCATCCTATTTTAGTTGCGAGTATAGTAGCATCTATAACTGACGATGAATCTATGGCAATCGCAGCACTTCTTCATGATGTTGTTGAAGATACAGAGATAACTATAGAAGAGATTATAGAGCTTTTTGGAGATGATGTAGCACATCTTGTAGAAGGTTTAACAAAGATAGATAGCATAAGAGATGCAGAGCTTATCCCATCTCATTCAAATGAAAGGCTTGTTGTTTCAGCTCTTTCATTTCGTAAAATGCTTCTAGCAAGTATTAAAGATGTGAGAGTTCTAGTTGTAAAACTTTGCGATAGACTCCATAATATGCTTACTTTAGATGCACTACCTGAGCATAAACAACAACGAATAGCAGAAGAAACACTTGTTGTTTATGCACCTATAGCACATCGTTTAGGTATAAGTTTTTTGAAAAATATTCTTGAAGATACAAGCTTTTCTTATCTTTTTAAAGAAGAAAAACAACATATAGATGAGTATTTAGAAAGTAATTTTCATGCTATTGAAATGAGATTAGAAGAGTTTAAAGAGTCTATACATAAGCTTTTATCTAAAAATGGCTTCTGTGAAGATGATGTAAAGATTTTATCTCGTGTTAAACACCGTTATTCTATATATCTTAAAATGCAGAGAAAAGGTGTTAGTATAGATGAAGTTTTAGACCTTTTAGCCATAAGGATTTTAACTAAAAATCCTGTTGAGTGTTATAAGATTTTAGGACTTATTCACCTACATTTTCAGCCACTCTCTTCAAGGTTTAAAGATTATATAGCTGTTGCAAAAGACAACGGTTATCAAACCATACACACAACAGTTTTTTATCATACAGCAATATTTGAGATACAGATAAGAACTTTTGAGATGCATAAAACTGCAGAACTTGGTGTTGCGGCTCACTGGAAATATAAAAATGGTGGAAATAACATTAAGCTTGACTGGTTACATAACTTAGGTTATCAAAATGAGTCAGTTGAGGATTTTTATGCACTTATTAAAAATGACCTTTATTCTGAAGATATTTCTGTTTTTTCTCCAAAAGGGGAGGTTTTTACACTCCCAAGGGGTGCTGTTGTACTTGATTTTGCTTATGCAGTACATAGTGAAGTTGGAAACAAAGCAAAATCAGCACTTGTAAATAAGATAAAAACACCACTCCTTAGTGAACTAAACAATGGCGATATAGTTAAGATAAAAATGGCAGATGAAACTCTAACTAGATGTAGTTGGATAGATGCAGTAAAAACATCTAAAGCAAAAACAAATATGCGTTTAAATTGTAATGCTAGAGTTAGAGATATAAACTTAAAATCAAGTGTAAATATACTTTCTAGTGCTATGAGATTAAACCCATCAAGAGTGGAAGAATGGTTTGAAAAACATGGATGTGATAAACGAGCAAATATCCCATGTGATATAGAACATTATAGAGAAGTTATAAATAAGTATACGCTAGATATATCAAAAAATTCAAGATTTAAAAGATTTTTATCACATCATAGATTTAAATTAAAATCATATAAGTTTAGAGGGATAGAATTATTTAGTGCTTTTTATGTTAGTGATATAGTTTTTGACTATTGTTGTCATCCAAAATATGGTGATGAGATAGTAGGTTTTGTAGATAGAACAAAGATACATATTCATCACAAAATGTGTAAAAGTGCATCTAAAAAGATAGAAGCAAAAGAGCCTATGGTATTTGTCAGATGGGAAAAGGGTAATGTTCATAATTATAATATGATAATTTCATTACATAGTGGGAAAGGAACATTAGCAGAATTTTTAAATTTTTTAGTTAAGTTAAATATAGATATAAATTCCATAGAATTAGGGAAAAACAAGAGTGAAACAACTCGCTATTGTGAGATAGGTTTTGAGTCAGAAGAGTCTGATATAAATAAACTTCGTACTAAAATGGAACAAAAGATAAAAGTTATACATCTTATACGAACAGATGATGCATATAGATAATTAAGGAGATTTGATGATAGAAAAAGCTTTAAAAGAGATACAAAGAGGAACTGCAGAGATAATAGATGAGGCAAGGATAGAAAAACTTTTAAAAGCATACTATGAAGAAGGAAAAACCTATACAGTTAAAGCTGGTTTTGACCCAACTGCGCCAGACTTACATCTTGGTCATACGGTACTTTTACAAAAACTTGCAACTTTTCAAAAATATGGTGCAACTATACAGTTTCTTATAGGTAATTTTACTGCTACCATAGGTGATCCAACAGGTAAAAGTGCAACTAGAAAAGTTTTAAGTAAAGAAGATATAGCCAAAAATATAAAAAGTTATACAACACAAGCATTTAAGATACTAGATGAGAGTAAAACTCAGATAGTTTATAACAACGATTGGTTAGAACCACTGGGTGCAAACGGTATGCTAGAACTTGCTTCAACACTTACAGTTGCTAGGATGTTAGAGCGCGATGATTTTTCAAAAAGATATGCATCTAATGCCCCAATAGCAGTTAGTGAGTTTATGTATCCACTTTTGCAAGGTTATGATAGTGTATATCTAAAAAGTGATGTAGAGATAGGTGGGACTGATCAGAAATTTAATCTTTTGATGGGGAGACAACTTCAAAAAGTTTATGATGTTAAAAAACAACAAGCTGTACTTATGATGCCTATTTTAGAAGGGCTTGATGGGGTGCAGAAGATGAGTAAATCTTTAGGTAACTACATAGGTGTGACAGATGAGCCAAATGATATGTTTGGTAAAGTTTTAAGTATATCTGATGAGCTTATGTGGAGATTTTATGAGCTTCTTAGCACAAAATCACTAGATGAGATAGATGCACTTAAAAAAGGTGTAGAAGATGGCTCACTTCATCCTAAAAAAGTTAAAGAGGAATTGGCTTTAGAGATAACTGCAAGATTTCATTCAGATTTAGATGCACAAAAAGCTAAAGATGAGTTTGAAAAAGTTCACGCAAAAAGTCAAATTCCAACAGATATGGATGAATTTAGTTGTGATGGAGAGGTTTGGATAGCAAAAGCCTTAGTAGATTGTAACATTGAGCCATCAACTTCACAAGCTAGAAGAGATATTAAGCAAGGTGCTGTTAAAATAAACCAAAAGAAAATATCTGATATGCAATTACAACTATCAAGTGGTGAATACATATTGCAAGTTGGAAAAAGAAAGTTCGCAAAGTTAAAGGTAAATTAGATGAGTTTCGCGTCATTAAAAATCGGAAAGTATGAGATACAAAAGCCTATTGTTCAAGGTGGTATGGGTGTTGGAATCAGTTGGGATGGTCTTGCTGGTAATGTTTCAAAAGAGTGTGGTTTAGGAGTTGTAAGTGCTGTTGGTACAGGTTACTACCAAGATAAAGAGTTTGCAAAAAAACTTGTATCAGACAGACCCCTTAGTGAAGCTAACTTTTATTCTCCAGAAGGCTTAAAAGAGATTATAAAAAATGCAAGAAAAATATGTGGAGATAAACCACTAGCAGTAAATATTTTATATGCTATGAACGATTATGGTCGTGTTGTAAAAGATGCTTGTGAAGCTGGTATAGACATAGTTATAACTGGTGCAGGACTTCCTACAAATATGCCAGAATTTACTGAAGGTTACCCTGATGTAGCACTTGTACCTATCGTTTCATCTCCAAAAGCACTTAAAATCATCTGTAAAAGATGGCAAAAAAGATACAACAGACTTCCAGATGCAGTGATATTAGAAGGGCCTAAAAGTGGTGGACATCAAGGTTTTACTTATGAGCAATGTAAACTAGAAGAGAATCAGTTAGAAAATCTTGTAGCACCTGTTGTTGAAGAAGCAAAAAACTGGGGAAATATCCCCGTTATAGCTGCCGGTGGTGTTTGGGATAAAAATGATATAGAGCAGATGATGAGTCTTGGTGCATCTGGTGTTCAGATGGGTACCCGTTTTATAGGTACTCATGAGTGTGATGCACATGAAAACTTTAAAAAAGTTCTTTTAGGTGCAAAAAAAGAAGACATAGTTCTTATGGGTTCACCTGTAGGTTATCCGGCTCAGGGTGTTGTGACAAATCTTACTCATTTAGTTGAAAAAAGGGAAGGTCCAGCTATAAAATGTATCTCAAACTGTGTATCTCCGTGTAATCGTGGTGAAGAAGCAAAAGAGGTTGGTTTTTGTATAGCAGATAGACTTAGTGATGCTTTTATGGGAAATACTGAAACCGGATTGTTTTTCTCAGGAACAAATGGTTATAGACTTAATGAAATTATCTCGGTAAAAGAGTTGATGCAAAAACTTACAGAGGGTGAATAGTTAAGTGATGATTCGCTTTTTTACTCTCTTTTTTATTATGATTGTGTCACTTCATGCACTTAGTGATAATGGTATCTTAAATAGAGCAGATAACCTTATGAAAAGTGCTTCAAAATCGAATCACTTTCGTGCATATAATGACTACAAAAATTTATATCTTCGTGCTATTATGTCAGATAATAAAAAGTTAAAAACAGATGCACTAAAGGGTATTGTAAAAAGTGGGAATTCATTACATATAGATGTATCAGATTATGCTAGTGAATTACATAGAATTAAACCAACCACTTCATATAAAAAACAAAAAACAAAAAAAAGTATAAGAATTAGATCCTCCCATAAACTTAAGTCTAGTCGTTGGAGTGGAGATAAATTAACTTTAACATTTGATAAGAAACTAAAAAATAACCAGATAAATTACTTTAAAAACTATGATACTACTGCATCTAAATATAAATATGTTTTTGATATACATGCTTCTATGCTTAGTAAATCTAAAAATATTAGAAAAAAAGGTATAAGTAGCATAAAATTAGTACAATATAAGACAAATACTTTAAGACTAGTTTTTAAAAATAAAACTCAACTAAGTGTTAGATTTAAGTTAGATAAAAATAAGCTAATTATAACTGTTCTTCATAAAAAAACTGATTTAAAGAAAGCTAAAAAATATACAAAGAAAAAAGAATATACTAAAAAACCAACATATACAAAAAGACTAGATAGAAATAAAACCATAGTTATAGATGCTGGGCATGGTGGAAAAGACCCCGGTGCTATAGGATATAAAAAGTATAGAGAGAAAGTTGTTGTCTTTAAAATAGCAAGAGAGTTAAAAAAGATATTAAGAAGTCGTGGCTATAGAGTTTATATGACAAGAGATAGAGACATATTTATAAAACTAAGTCATAGAACAAAATTTGCCAACAGAAAAAAAGCAGACATATTTGTAAGTATCCATGCTAATGCTGTTAGTAAAAAAGATGCAAATGATGTTGAGGGGATAGAGTGTTATTTCTTATCGCCATCTCGTTCAAAAAGAGCTGAGAAAGTTGCTGCATCTGAAAACTCTGCTGATTTGAGCGATATGAATAAATATGGTAAAAATACATTTTTAAACTTTCTAAATCATCATAAAATTTTGGCTTCAAATAAGCTTGCGATAGATTTGCAAAGGGGAATTTTAGGTCATCTAAATAAAAAATACAGTGTTAAAGATGGTGGTGTGAGAGAGGGTCCTTTTTGGGTACTTGTTGGTGCTCAAATGCCGGCAGTTTTAGTAGAAGTTGGTTTTATTTCAAATCCAAATGAAGCAAGACGACTTGTAAGCTCAAGATATCAGAAAAATATGGCACTTGGTATGGCTAATGGTATTGAGAGATATTTTGCAAACAATTGCAAATAAATCTATAAAGAGTTTTTAAATGCGTTGTAGTGATGTAGATAAGATTATAAATAATAAAGATAAACTTCTAACGCAAATATATTTTGATTTACAATTACATTTTGAACAAAAATATGGAAATAACACCATAGTTTTTATGGAGATTGGTACTTTTTTTGAAGTTTATGAAGTAAACAATGATGAACATCAGATAGGAAAAGCAAAAGAGATAGCAGAAATTCTAAATATCCAACTTACAAAAAAAAATAAGAACATAGTTGAAAATTCAGATAAAAACCCACTTTTAGCAGGTGTTCCTGCTGTTTCTTTTGAACGCTATTTAAGCCGTCTAATATCAGAGCAAAAATACACTATCATAGTTGTAAAACAAAAAGGCAAGCCACCAAACATAAGCAGATATATTTCCCAAATAGTATCCCCAGGAACAAATTTTGAGCATATTGTAGATAATGATGACAACTATATAGTATCCATCTTAGTTGATTGTTATAGAGGTATTTACAATATAGGTTATTCAGCTATAGATGTAACAACAGGGAAAACTTGGCTTTATGAGACACATGGAACAAGTGAAGACCCATCTTATGCGCTAGATGAAGTTTTTAATCTTTTAAATATATATAGAACAAGTGAAGTTGTTATAAGTTTTTTAGATGGGGTTACTAATCAAAAACATATCATAGAGTATCTTGAGATTGAACAACATTATCATTACTCTGTTAATAACCATAGACCTCGTGTAGATTTTCAAAATAGGCTTTTTAAAGAGGTATATCAAATAGAATCACTCTTATCACCTATAGAACATTTGGATTTAGAAAGAAATCCTATGATAACTGAGTCTTTAGCAGTTCTTATCCATTTTGTAATAGAACATGATATACATATAGTACAAAAATTAAATATGCCTCGTCTTATTGATAACCGCCGTTTTATGTACCTTGGAAACAATGCACTAGAACAAGTTGGAATCATCTCTAAAGATAGAAATGAATTTACACTTTTGCGTATGTTAGATAAAAGTTCAACTGCTATTGGAAGAAGGCTCTTAAAAGAAAGACTCCTAAATCCAATCATGGATAAAGATGAACTTCAAAGACGATACAGCCTTATAGAAAAAGTATCATCACATACAAGATTTTTAGATGAAACTATGCGTGGTATTTATGATTTAGAGAGACTCTCTCGTCGTTTAAATCTAGCAAGATTACATCCTTTTGAGATGAATCATCTGTATGATTCTATGTTAAATGTAAAAGAGTTAATGTTATATGTTAAAAAGTATAAAATACAAAAAACACCTTTTCATGAGCGTGAAGTAGATGAGTTTTTAAGAGATATATCCAAAAGCGTAGATCTTGATATATCTCGCCGTTTTACAAATATAACAGTTGATGAGAATTTTTTAATGAAAGGTGTTGATGAAGCTATAGATATGTTGGTTCAGGAAAACACAACTATGCTCAAAGCCTTTGATGATATCATTTATCAGATAAAAGATATGCTAGAAAACTCAAATATAAATATTTCTAAGGGTGTTGTTTCTCTTGGTTTTTTAGAAAAAGAGGGTTACTATATATCACTTAGTAAAAATCGTTTTTCTATGATAGAGAGTAGTTTTAAAACAGATGAAAGGTTTGTAAACTTTGTAGTTAAGAAGCTTACAAATAATGTAAAAATAACTTCAGAATTTACAGATAAGCTTTCAGATAAGATTATGAAAAATCGTACAAAAATAGTAGTGTTAGTAAAAGAGAGATATACAAAACTTCAAGCTTTATATGAGCGAAGATATTCACTACTTTTTAATAGAGTTATAAACTATGTAGCTGATTTAGATGTTGGTGTTAGTTCATCAAAAGTTGCAACAGAGTATAACCACTCAAGACCTATGATAATAGATGTTGCAGATGATGAAAATTTTATGCAGATTATGCAACTTCGTCACCCACTTATTGAGCAACAAGAGAGTAATGGAATCTATGTGCCAAACGATATAGTGATGGGAAATCGAAATTATATGGACTTGCCACACCCTAAAACTGTTATGTTAGATGTAGATGTTCATGATGGGCATGAGATAAATGGTGTACTTTTATACGGAATCAACTCAAGTGGTAAAAGTTCTTTAATGAAAAGTATAGGGATAGCCGTTCTTATGGCTCAGTCTGGCTTTTTTGTAAGTGCATCCGTTATGAAATTTAGTATATTTGATTCTCTTTTTACAAGGATAGTATCTAAAGATAACCTAGCTAAAGGGCTTTCAACTTTTGCAGTTGAGATGCTTGAACTTAAAAACATATTCAACCGTGCAACACTTCGTTCACTAATCTTAGGGGATGAGATAAGTCATGGAACAGAAACACTCTCAGGTGTTGCCATAGTCTCTAGTGCTATTATAAAGCTCTCAAAACTTCGTTCCATATTTTTATTTGCAACCCATCTTCATCAACTCTCAACTATGAAAGAGATAACTTCACTAGATAATGTAGTAGATCTGCATCTAAGTGTTGAGTATGATGAGAAGTTAGATGCACTGCTTTTTAACAGAGTTCTTCAAGCTGGAAGTGGTAGTAGTATATATGGGCTAGAGTTTGCAAAGTCACTTCACATGGATGGAGAGTTTTTAGATGTTGCAAATAAGATAAGAAAAAGACTTGCAAATGATTTTGATGAATTAGAACTACTTGTAAAAAAGAAAAAGAGTAAATATAACAAAGAGCTGTATGTGACAAAATGTGTTATTTGTGGAGCAGTAGCTGATGATGTACACCATATATCTCAACGTTCATTAGCAGATAAAGCTGGTTTTATAGGACATTTTCATCAAGACAACAAACATAACCTTATCCCCTTATGTAAAGAACATCACAATGATATACATACTGGAAAATTAAAAGTTGATGGCTTTATGATGACATCAAAAGGTTTAGAGCTTAAATTTGAAGAGCAATTAAGCAAAAAAGAGCAAACCAAAGCTATAGAACCAGAAATAAATGAGATAAAACCTAAAGTAAAATCTATAGATGAAGTTAAAGAGTTTGTTTTAGATGATTGGGACTTTTAAATCAGTTTTATAAACTAATCTTATTGTTTAAAAAAGCTTATTTTGCTAAAATTATGATATTAGTTTAATATGTAACAATATTTCTTAAATTGATTATAAATACCAGATAAATTATAAAGGAAAAAGATGAATTTAATAGAGGGTAAATTAAAAGTAGTAAATGGCAAAAAAATTGCTATAGTAAGTACAAGATGGAACCATTTTATAGTAGATAGACTAGTTGAGGGTGCAAAAGATGCATTTGAACGTCATGGTGGAGATAAAGAGGATTTAACTCATGTTTTAGTTCCAGGTGCTTTTGAACTTCCAATGATAGTAGATAAACTTTTAGCAAGTGGTAGATATGATGCTATTTGTGCTTTAGGTGCAGTGATTCGTGGTGCTACACCTCACTTTGACTATGTGAGTGCTGAAGCTACAAAAGGGATAGCTACAATGAGCCTAAAACATCAAAAACCTGTTAGTTTTGGACTCTTAACAACTGATACGATAGAGCAATCAATCGAGAGAGCTGGAACAAAAGCTGGGAATAAAGGTTTTGAAGCTATGACTGTTGTTATAGAGATGCTTGACCTTTATGAGGAACTATAATGGCAACTAGACACCATGCAAGAATGGCAGTTGTAAGTCTTCTTTACGCTTATGATTTGGGAAATGGAAGTATCGCAGAGCATAGCGAAGAGATACTAGAAGAGAAAAAAATCCGTAATAAACAAAAAGATTTTGCACTAGGTCTTTTTGATGGTGTTATGCAAAATCTTGAAGCTTGTGATAAAGCGATAGTAACACACTTAAAAGAGTGGGATTTTGAGAGACTTGGAACTATAGAAAGAGCTACTCTAAGACTTGCATCTTATGAGATTTTGTTTGGTGAGCTTGACAGTGCTGTTATTATCAATGAAGCAGTAGAGATAACTAAGGCGTTTGGAACAGAACAGTCCCCTAAGTTTATAAATGGTGTTTTAGATGCCATTTCAAAAGATAAGTAGTATATGAAAAATATACTACTTTTACTACTTCTTTTCTCCTCTTTTCTTTTTGCTACAAATGGATGTTTAAGCTGTCATAAGGGTATAGAAGATATCAGAGATAGAGATTCTGGTATGATGAGGGCTATCTTAGAAGTAGCCAAAAAATCTGGATATGAAGGAAATGACTGTATAGTTTGTCATGGTGGTAATCCAGATGCAAAAAAACAAAAAGAAGCCCATGCATCTACTGTTGAGTACTTTAAAACTCATAAAGGTCCAAAAGAGTTCTATCCTGCACCTGCAAGTACATGGGTAAATGAAAACACTTGTGGAATGTGCCATCCAAACCAAGTAAAAGCTCAAATGAACTCACTTATGATGAGTGAACAGGGTAAAATCCAAGGAGCTTTATGGAGTTTTGGAGGCAAAGAGGGTTACAAACACAATATAGGAAATTATGCTACTAAAAATCCAAAAAATAAAGATGAAAGACTAGGAACAGAGATATACAAAAAGTATATGCAAAAACTCTCCACTATGGAGCCTCAAGCATTTCCAAAAGAGATGAAAAAACTTCCAGATGCACCAACTGTTGAGGAGATACACAAAGACCCATCTTTAGCAGTTTATACATACCTAAGACAAGAGTGTTTGAGGTGTCATACTGGCTCAAAAGGTCGCTCACGAAGAGGTGATTATAGAGGGATTGGGTGTTCATCTTGCCATATACCTTACTCAAATGAGGGGTTTTATGAGGGTAATGATAAAAACATATCTAAAAAAAGAGGTCATCTGTTAACTCACCAAATTCAAAGTTCAAGAAAAGTAAAAGTAAATATACACGACATAAACTACTCAGGTGTACCTGTTGAGACTTGTTCAACTTGCCATAACCGTGGAAAACGCATAGGTGTATCTTACCAAGGGCTTATGGAGACTGCATATAGTGCTACTTTTGATGCTCATGGAGAGGCTCAACCAAAACTTCATACAAAACGCTACCTTCACATGAAAGAAGATATTCACTACCAAAAAGGGATGGTATGTCAAGATTGTCACACATCAAACGATTTGCACGGAGATGGCTTTTTAAGTGGTGCAAATGCTGGAGCAGTTGAAGTTGAGTGTCAAGATTGTCATGGTACTACTAAAAAATATCCATGGGAACTTCCCATAGGTTACTCAGATGAGTTTAATACAACTGAAGCAACTGGAGAACCAAGAGGTGTAGCTCAAAGTGTAGCAGAGTACTTAAAACAAGGTTATGTTTCTGATAAAGAGGATGGTTTCATCCTAACTGCAAGGGGTAACCCACTACCAAAAGCAGTTAAAAAAGGTAACAAAATACTACTGCATCTAGCTTCTGGAAAAGATATAGAGCTAAAACCTCTTAAACTTCTAAAAGAGAGTGAAGCATTATCTAAAAAAGCACTTGTTGCTATGGATAGTATAGAATCTCACACTTCAAAAATGGAGTGTTACACTTGTCATGCTACATGGGCACCACAATGTTACGGATGCCATGTAAAGATAGACTATAGTGGTGGTAAAACAAACCCAGACTACCTAAAGGCTTCACACGACCATGACATACATGGAACAACCGGAGATATGAGGAACTTAAAAGATTATCTTGTTGCAGGTAAAGTAACAGAGACTAGAAGTTATCTTAGATGGGAAGACCCTGCACTTGCTCAAAATGGTGAGGGTAGAATCTCTCCTGTTATACCTGGTTGTCAAACAACCATAACAGTTATAGGAAAAGATGGTAAAGCATTACTTCAAAATCATATATTTAAAATCCCAAATGTAGAGGGTGCTGGAGATGAGGGGCAAAATGCTATAGATATGGCACCTGTTCAACCTCATACCATACAAAAAAAAGCAAGAGAGTGTGAGAGTTGTCACTCCTCTGCCAAAGCTTTAGGGCTTGGTGTTGGTGGTGGAGAGCTAAATGAAGATCCGAGTAAAACTACTATCATAGATATAATGACTCCAGATAGAAAACTTTTGGCCAAAAAAACAGATGAGCAGATACCTGCCATACCAAATCTTAAACATGATTACTCTCAGTTTATAGATATAAATGGAACTCAACTTATGACTGTTGGGCATCATTATAAATTATCTCAACCATTAAACAAAGTTCAAAGAGATAAGCTTGACCGTCGTGGTGTGTGTTTGTCATGTCATCAAGATATTCCAAAAGGAAATTTAGCTATATCTGCCATGACACATATAGCTCAAATGGCAGAGTTACATATAGATAATAAAGAGCATAAATCTATACTAAATAAGATTTTAAATCTTGGTGCATGGGTACAGATACTTGGTGCAATCTTTTTCTCTTTACTCTTTATATATCTATTTTATGTAGTATTAATCAAGAAAAAACCTATAAATCCTAGAAATGAAGGGTGGAAATAATAAACCTATGAAAAGACTTACAAAACAAGAAGCACTAGAGCTTATAAAAAATGCCTCTTTAAAAGAGCTTGGAGAGATGGCAAGTAAAAGAAAAAAAGAGTTACATCCAAAAGGTATCACTACTTTTGTTGTTGATAGAAACATAAACTACACAAATATCTGTTGGGTAGATTGTAAATTTTGTGCATTTTATCGCCATGAAAAAGATGCTGATGCTTATGTACTTAGTTTTGATGAGATAGATGCAAAGATAGATGAGCTTTTAAGTGTTGGTGGAACTCAAATCCTTTTTCAAGGTGGTGTACATCCCAAACTTCAAATAGAGTGGTATGAGGATTTGGTAGAACATATCCATACAAAGTACCCAACTATAACCATACATGGATTTAGCTCTATCGAGATAGATTTCATCGCTAAAGTATCTCGTATAAGTGTGCATGAAGTTCTAAAAAGACTAAAAGACAAAGGTTTAGCATCTATCCCTGGTGCTGGAGCTGAGATACTAAGTGACAAAGTTCGTGACATCATAGCACCTAAAAAAATAGACAGTGAAGTGTGGATAGATATCCATCGTCAAGCTCACAAGCTAGACATCATGAGTACTGCTACTATGATGTATGGGACTATAGAGAGTGATGAAGATATAATAGAACATTTTGATATGATAAGAAAGCTCCAAGATGAAACAGGTGGTTTTCGTGCTTTTATCATGTGGAGTTTCCAATCAGACAACACAGAGCTACTTCGCCAAATCCCAGATATGCCAAAACCATCTTCAAACCGTTATCTAAGACTTCTAGCCGTTGCAAGACTCTACCTTGACAATGTTCCAAATATTCAAAGTTCATGGGTAACACAAGGTCCATACATAGGGCAAATGGCACTCAGATGGGGAGCAAATGATTTAGGTTCAACTATGATGGAAGAAAATGTTGTAAGTAGTGCAGGAGCCTCATTTTCTATGGCAAAAGATGAGATGATTGAGCTTATACGAGATATAGATGAAACCCCAGCGATTCGCAATACTGCTTATAAAATATTAGAGATATTTGAGTGATGAAATACATACTTATACTACTAACTTTAGGACAGATAATAATGGCAACAACAATACAACATATAGATATAAACGGTATAAAAGTACCTTTGATTTTTGAAAATGACAAAAGATTACCACTTGTAAATATGCAGTTTGTTTTTCAAAATAGTGGAAGCATTACAGACATAAAAACAGCAGGTTTAGCAAAATTTAGTTCAAAAATGATGAACGAGGGAACAAAAGAACTTGGTTCATCGGCTTTTGCAGAGTCATTAGAAAGTAGAGCTATCCATATATCTGCATCTACTGGTACTGAAACTTTTGTGATGGAAGTTAGCTCTTTAAAAGATGAGTTTGACAATGCATTGGATAAGTTTGATTCACTACTAAAAGACCCAAATCTATCACTAGATGCAATGCAAAAAGTAAAAACAACTACCTTAGGCTCTTTGAGTGCTAAAGTAAATGACTTTGATTATGTAGCATCAACGGGATTAAAATCTATAATCTTTAAAGGCACTCCTCTTGCAAACCCTTCTCATGGAACATTAGAGAGTGTAAAAAATATAAAACTAGAAGATGTAAAAGAGTTCTTAGTATCGCATCTAGTTAGTAGCAGACTCATAGTAGTTGTTGGTGGAGATGTAGATATAGAGAGTTTAAAACCTAAAATATCAAAAATCATACAACAGTTACCAAAAGGTAAAATGACACCTCTAAAACATTACGACATAACAAAAACACCAACTCAAAGTATCCTAAAAAGAGATACTAAACAAGCATATATCTACTTTGCTTCACCATACAACATAAGTGTAGATGCAGAGGATTACTACAAGGCGAGAGTTGCGACTTTTATCTTAGGAACTGGTGGTTTTGGTTCAAGACTTATGGAAGAGATAAGAGTTAAAAAAGGTTTAGCTTACTCAGCCTATGCAAGAGTTAGTGTTAGTAAATCTTCTAACTATATGACTGGTTATTTACAAACAAAACTAGACTCTATGGATGAAGCTAAAAAAACTGTTATACAAGTGATACAAAAGTTTGTAAAAGATGGTGTAACAAAAGATGAACTAGAACAAACTAAAAAGTTTTTACTAGGAAGTGAGCCTTTACGAGTTGAGACTATGAGTCAAAGACTAAATAGAACTTTCATGGACTACTACAAAGGCTTTGAACTTGGTCATTCAAAAACAGAACTAGAAAAAATCCAGAATTTAAAACTTAAAGATTTGAACAAGTTTATAAAAGAGCATCAAGAGATTTTAGAGTTGAGTTTTTGTATAGTTAGTAAGTAGGTATGGACAGATATGGATAATACATTCACTGTACCAACTAAAATTATTAGAATATGACCTTAGTAATTATATAAAAACCCCATATGCAAAGCATGTAAAAAATAGATTTCTATTCGTATAGAAAAACTGCTTAGTATATTTTTAAGAGTATTAAATAAAAATATACTAACAGTATGATTAATTTTCTTTTTTTATATCTTCTTCTATCGTTTGTACTTCTTCATCCTGAGAAGATATATCTTGAGTTTCTTCTTGTTCATTTTCTTGTTGTTGAGTTTCTTCTTGTTGTTGAGTTTCTTCTTCTTGTTGTTGAGGCTCTTCTAAAACTTCTACTTCTTCGTCTTGAATATAATCTTCTTCTACATAAGGAGTTTCTTCTTTTATCTCTAGTTCACCATCTTTTAAGTCTTCTAAACACTCTTTAGCTAAAGTTAAAGCATAACGGCTTAGTGGATTTAACTCTCCATTTTCAGTAACTATTTCTGTATTCATAAGTCTTATAATCTCTCTATCTAATATAGCAGCACTTTGTACTTTTTTACGAGATAGTTCCATGTATTTATCATAATCATTACCCTCTGTATGTAGGATTCTTTTAACAGATGCATTGTATTCTTGTAGGTATAGATGTAGAGTATAAAGTGTTGCATCTAAATCTTGTGTATATTTACAAAGAGACATGATTTTGTTTTGTTGTATTTGTTTTGCTAACTTTTGTTCTTGTGCTTGTTGATGTGCTTCTTGTGTTATTTGTAAATTTTTAGTTGAACGACTATGATAACGAGAAAGACCAAATAAAAGTGCTACAACCATAGAAACAGCACCGATAAGAATCATACCTTCAAGTGTAGTTCCATGTTCTGGTACTACTATATTTCCATAGTGAGCAAATACAGGGTTTAATACATTTATCGCATCTTCTATAGTTTTAGGAAGTGCATTTGGATTTATTACAGTTTTACTCATAAATATACCAGCACCTATAAATAAAACTAAAGAGATTACGCCCCAAATAAGACCAACAATGATAGATGAAAAACCTCCAGTAGAGATACGAGGAACTTGTACCGGTTCTATGGTTGGAGCTTTTTCATAAAAATTTTCTTTTACATTTTCGAGTTCTTCATCACTAAAGGTAACACCTTTATATATGTATTCATAGTTAGATATAGCTTTGTAATGCTCTTCAAAATCTTTAATACTGTTGTTAAGTATCTCTTGACGAAGTTGAGTATATTTTGAGATATTTTCACAGGCATGGTTGTCATAAGATTGAAGTTCTTTGTCTGTTTCTTTTATCAACTCTTGTGTAGATTGTATGAGTACTTTAGCCTCTTTGTTCTTTTTTAACATTTTGTCTCACTTTGTATTTTGTACTTTAGAGTACTTTTATTGGATTATATGACAATAATGAAATTTTGCTTTATTTTCCATTAGTTTTGATTATAAAAGTAAAAAAAAATCATATACGCTTCAAAATTACAAATAAAAATAGTGTATAATCACACTCTATGAATAAAATATTAGAAAAAATTAATAGTGCAAAACATATTGTTATTTTTAGCGATATAACTCATCTGCCAGTTGCTAGTGCATTGTATTCTCATCTATTAAGATTAGATAAAAAACTTTCTTTTGTTTTAAAAACATCATCTATACCATTAGAATTATCTTTTTTACCTTGGTATGATAAGATTAAAACTTCAAAAATTACATCTTATGACTTTTTGATTGAAGTTGATTTTAATTCTTTTGAGTTTTTTGAGTATTTAAAAGATTCTAATAACAAGATAAATAAAAAAATAGCAACATCACTATATGCAGGGATTTTAAAAGAGAGTGTGATTAT
>JAADDU010000013.1 GCA_013153755.1 Campylobacterota bacterium
AATGCTAGAGGTGCTTTTTACATATATGGTGCAAATGTTACCTCTCCTGCAGGAGATGACCTCATACCATTTGGCTCTTATGAAGATGCACAAGAATTTTCTAAAATACATAACGGTAAGAGAATAATGAGTTTTAAAGAGATAAGCGATGCTCTGATAAGACTTATAAATGGGAGAATATAAAGATGACTAAACCAACACCAAAAGATCAAGAGATAGAACTAGATCCAAAAAGATATATAGTTAGTGAGACTGATGAAAAAGGTCGTATCACTTTTGCAAATGATTACTTTATGGAAGTCTCAGGATATACACAAGAAGAACTTATAGGAAAACCACATAATATAGTCAGACACCCAGATATGCCAAAAGTTGTTTTTAAACTTTTATGGGAGACTATAGGAGCTGGAAAAAACTTAAATGCAGTTGTAAAAAACTTAGCAAAAGATGGTAGATACTACTGGATATTTACAGAGTTTGAGATACGCAAAGATACTGATACTGGTAAAATCATAGGTTACCATGCCTCAAGAAAAAGTATCTCAAAACATGTTATTGATGTGATAGCTCAACTATATACAGAACTTTTAGAAATAGAAAAAAATGATAGTGTTGAGGCTTCTCAAAAATATCTTGTAGAGTTTTTAAAGTCTAAAGGTGATGAGATAGAATTTGCTGATATTATGGAAGAGATTCATAGGTTTTACTAGTAAATCAAAAGAGATGAGATGAAGTTTTTAGTATTTATTTGCATCTTTATCTCTAGTGCCTTTTCAAACTCTTTGCAAGATGCCATAGATAATGCTCCCCCTTACTCCAGCATAAAACTCTCAGAGGGTATTTATGTTGGAAATATTTTTATAAACAAACCATTAACAATCATAGGAAAAAAAGACACCACCATAAAAGGTTCTCAAAATGGTAGTGTTATAACTATAAACTCCTCAAATGTAACTTTAAAATATCTTACCATTACAAAAAGTGGTTCTAGGATGGATAGATTAGATGCAGGTATATCTATAAAAAATGCCAAAAACCTAAAGATACTTGGATGTAAACTTATAGATAACCTTTATGGTATAGATATGGTTATGGTTGAAGATTCAATCATAAAAGACAACTATATAACATCTAAAGATTTAGATATAAGCTTAAAAGGAAATGGCTTAAAAATCTACTATTCGCATAACAATCTGTTTAAAAACAACACTATAAATAAAGTAAGAGATGTAACACTAAACTACTCAAACAACAATACATTTATAGGCAATACTTTTACAAACAACAGATATGCAACACATCTGAGTTTAAGTCATAACACCAAATTTATAAAAAATACATATAAGTATAACTCTGTTTCTATTATGCTTATGGGTGCAAAAGATACAAATATAACAGATAATACTATCGAAAGTTCAAAAGGTGCTGCTGGTATAGGTGTCGTAATATCAGGTGTGTCTAATTTTCATCTTACACATAATAAAATCAGATTTAATGCAAAAGCGATATACATAGATGCTAAAGAAAAAGCTAAAGGGATGAAAAGATATATAAGCCATAACACAATATCTCATAACAAAGAGGCTTTTCACTTTCATGTAGCCATAAAAGACAACACCATAACTCATAACAAAATTTATGCAAATATAGATGATGTTGTAAAAGATATAGATGGTCTGTTCTCTAAAACAAATGTAGTTGAGTATAATTATTGGGATATGTACAGTGGTTTTGATAGGAACAAAGATGGTATAGGAGACAACCCTCATCAAATCTACCAATACGCAAGTCAATTATGGCAATACAACCATAAAATAAAATTCTTTTACGCAACACCAATGATGACACTATTAGATTTTTTAACTCAACTAGCCCCTTTTATAGAGCCAAAACTACTACTAGTAGACTCATACCCCATCTATAAAGACTAAAAAGCATACTTACACTACACTAACACTTTTATGTGATAATACCACTATCAAAACAAAGGAAAACAAAATGAAAACATTAACTAAAAGCGTAGTAGCATTAGCTATACTTGGAACTTTAACTTTAGGTGTAGCTAATGAAGTTACTAACACAATTGACTCACAAATAGGTGCTATTCAAAATGCTCCAACGCAAGAGAAAAAGATAGCACTTGTAAATAATTTCAAGCAAAATATGTCATCTCTAAGTGCAGAAGACAAAGCCTATGCATTAAACAAATTTCAATCATCAATGCAAGCAAATACAGTACAAATGCACTCACAAGCTAAAACTCAAGCTCAAACTAAAAATATGTTTCACTCTATGGGTTCACAAAAGATGAAAACACCTACTAGTATGACAAGCACTCATTCTATGGGACAAAATATGATGAATCAAACACATACACAAGCACAAGCAGTAACACCAACCTCTTTGCCAGTAAATACAAATACAAATATAAACACTGGTAGATTTGGTCGTTAGATATAAAATTTAGTCGCTAGGTAAAGTTAAAAACTTAGCGACTGATTTCTTCTCTGTCTCTTTTTTCTCTATCACTTCAGGCTTAGTGTGTAAGCTTTTAACTATCCCTTCTTTAAATACTTTTTTTGGCTCTTGTTTTACATCATAAAAAAGTGAATTTGCTATAAAAAAAAGCACCATAATAACTACAACACTGCCATATAGAAGAAGATAATTTTTTATATGACCTGATTCAAAAGGATTTTCCACAACATAACTCTTTTTTAAGAAAATTATATACAAATAATGCTAAGATTAAGGCAAAATTACTAAGGAAATCATATGCAAACAACAACTTTTAAAGGAACACCTGTAAAACTAGAGGGAAATGAGATAAATGTTGGTGATAAAGCACCATCTGTTATAGCAACGGGAACTGATTTGAGTGATGTTGAGATAGGTGGAGCAAAAGACCATGTTCAACTTATCATCACTGTTCCATCTTTAGATACAGATACTTGTGCAGCTGAGACTAGAAGATTTAATCAAGAAGTAAATGACTTGGACATTTGTGAGACTACAGTTGTATCTATGGATTTACCTTTTGCATCTCAAAGATTTTGTACAACTGAGGGTATAGCAAACCTAACTGTTGCATCTGATTATATAGATAAAGAAGTGTCAAAAGCTTATGGTGTGTTAATGGCTGATAACAAACTAAAAGGTCTTAGTGCAAGAGCTGTTTTTGTTGTAGATAGAAGTGGAGAAGTAATTTACAAAGAGATAGTTCCAGAAGTAACTTCTGAACCAAATTATGAAGCTGCTCTTGAAGCTATAAAAGAAGCTAGATAATGATATACGCAGCACCATTTAAGATGGATAAACAAGATAGTGCCATAACTAAAGTACTTGGAAAAGCAAAATACTTTGGTATATATAATGATGCTACAAATAAACTAGAAGTTATAGAAAATGAAAACACCGGTGGTCCAGCTATCTTTTTAGAACTAAAAAACAAAGGTGTTGATGTAGTTTTAACACCCCATGCAGGTCCAGGTGCAGTAAAAAAAGCTGTAGAACTCGGTATAAACTTATACTACTGTGGAGATGAGAGAAAACTACTTTTAGAAGCTGTAAAAGAGTTTCAAGATGGTAAATACCCACAAATAACAGAGCAAAATTTTCAGAATTTCCACTAAACTAATCTACTCCTCACACTACAAGACTGAGAAATAACTAAATTTCCAGTCTTGCTCAAATAAAAATCATCTTTAACAGAAGATGCTATAATACTTAAAAAATTTAGGACTAAAAATGAAAACTATCACTTTTATAGGCAATGGAAACATGGCACTTAGTATTGCACAAGGGCTAAAAAATGATTATAAGATTGAAGTAGTTGGAAGAGATTTAAAAAAGCTTGATAAATTTGAACAAACTCTTGGTGTAAAGATAGAAAAACACTTACTAAATGGATTTAACATTCAAGACAAAACTATACTTTTATGTGTAAAACCTGCAAATATACAAGAGGTTGGTAAACTTCTAAAATCTAAAGCAAGAGTAGTTTACTCTGTTTTAGCTGGAACAACACTAAAAAAATTACGTGCAAATATAGCTACAGATGCAGTGGTAAGGACTATGCCAAACTTAGCAGCAAGTGTTAAAAAGTCTATGACAACACTAACTGGAGATATAGAGTTTAAAGATGAAGCACAGGAGATACTAGGTGCTATCGGTTCTACTAGATGGTTAGGTAGTGAAAAAGAGATAGATATAGCAACAGCTTTAGCTGGAAGTGGTCCTGCTTACCTTGCTCTTATAGCTGAAGCTTTAGCTGATGGAGCTGTTAAACAAGGACTAAAAAGAGATGATTCTATGGCTATTATGCGTGGTCTTTTTGGTGGATTTGGAGAACTAATCCAAGATGTACACCCTGCTCTTTTAAAAGATGGTGTTATGAGTCCAGGTGGAACAACGGCTGCTGGTTATGGAGCTTTAGAAGATGGAAAAGTAAGAGCTTCATGTATAGATGCAGTACAAAAAGCATATAAAAAAGCTACTAAATTATAAAATCTAATATGCTCTAAGAGTGTAGAGAAACTACACTCTTTAAAAGAAAACTAAAAGTTTATGCAAAAAGTGAATTAACACTCTCATTATGATAAACTCTTCTTATAACCTCAGCAAAAAGAGGTGCTACAGTTAATACTTTAACTTTATCATGTTCTTTAGTAACTAAAGTATTTGTGATGATAAGCTCATCTAACTCACCATTTTCTAAGTTATCATAAGCTTTTCCACTAAGTACACCATGAGTTGCACATGCCATAACAGATGTTGCACCATTATTTTTAAGTGCAGTTGCAGCTTTTACCATAGTCCCAGCAGTATCTACCATGTCATCTATCATAATTACATCTTTACCATCTACATCACCAATGATATTCATAACTTCACTCTCATTAGCTTTTTCACGGCGCTTATCTACTATAACCATCTCCAAGCCCATGCGTTTTGCAAAGTATCTAGCTCTTGCTACACCACCAATATCAGGAGAAGCAATTATAGGATTTTTAAGATTTTTACTTTTTATATATGTTTCAAAAGCTATAGAACCATAAAGATTATCAACAGGGATGTTAAAAAAGCCTTGAATTTGTCCAGCATGAAGATCTATGGTTACAACTCTATCGATTCCAGCAGTCTCATACATATCTGCAACAAGTCTAGCAGTTATGGGAACACGAGGAGCAGCTTTACGGTCTTGTCTTGCATATCCGTAGTATGGAACAACAGCAGTTATACTAGAAGCTGATGAGCGACGAAGAGCATCTGTCATTATAAGAAGCTCCATTAGGTTGTCATTTGATGGTGCACCTGTAGATTGCACTATAAATACATCGCGACCACGAACACTCTCAGCTATTTGTACTGAAATTTCACCATCACTAAACCTCTTTGTATCAGCATTAGCCAATGGAACATCTAAAATCTGACAAATCTCTTTTGCAAACTCAATACTTGCACTTCCTGCAAAAATTTTATAACCACGCATGGGATTCCTTACTTTATGGATAAATTTAATATGCGATTATATAACAATAGTGCTGAGTAGTTTTTAAAACTAAAAAGTTATTGGGATTTTTTCATCCAATTTATTATACTCTTTATATCTTCATCACTAAGATTTTTAAAACTTGGCATCTTAGCACCCCTTGAACTCTTGTACTTTTTGATACTTCCATCTTTTATACTTTTATATATCTCTTCTAAATTATCTTTATTTCTTTTTAGTATATGTTTAAAAGATGGACCTACTAAATCTTTGTCTACTCTATGACACCCTAAACAGTTGTTTTTTATAGCTAGCTTTTGACCTTTTGGCATAAGTTGTAATTTTCTTTGTAATGCTTGTTCTTTAAGTAAATTTTTTTGTGTAAAATGCTCAAACATATACCTAACTATTGCATCTAACTCATCTTCGCTTAGTAAACCTTTTTGAGATGGCATAACACCATAAATTTTTAAGCTCTCTTTGTCACAGAATGATTTAGATGCACTAGGATTTATGACATAATCTTTTACAAAATCGAT
>JAADDU010000212.1 GCA_013153755.1 Campylobacterota bacterium
CTATGTTATGTTCAGCATCATAATTACTAGTTTTATAGTCTAAAAGCTTAAATGAATTTGCAACTACATTTGAAAAATCATCTTTTGGGTTTAGAGTTACTACATCTAGTGTTTTACCTACTAATCTACTTTTTCTATATGAAACTCCACTGTTAGTATGTATAGTAGCTATAAAATCTGGGATTTTAGCTCTACTTGAAGTGGTAAGAAAGTAAAATTTATCGTGAAAATACTTAGCATCTGTTCTTCGTACAGGCTTTTTGTTTAATAATCTTACACCTATAGAGTTTGAAAATCTATATGTTATATCTGAAAAGTTTTTAACTGTAGATAATGTTTTTATCCCAACAGAAAATATCTCCCCTTTTATAACTCTTTTAGGAAGTTTTTCATAACTAAGATATAAAACTTTTGCACTAGATGCAGATGGTGTACTAAACTCATTTTGTACATCTGACTCATAAGCATTTAGTGATGCAAAAGATACCAATAAAAAAGAGAGTATTAAACCTATCACGCTTCTAAAAACCCTTGAAGCATTTTAACACCATCATCACTACCTAAAAGCATTTCCATAGCTCTTTCAGGGTGTGGCATAAGACCAAACACATTTTTAGCTTTATTACAAACTCCAGCGATAGATTCTACACTTCCATTTGGATTTTTTATATTACCATCTGCATCTGTATATTTTAAAAGAATTTGATTATTTTCTTCTAATTCTTTTAAGCCACCCTCATCTATAAAGTAATTTCCATCATGGTGTGCTATAGGTATATTTACAACATCTCCATTATTTAACTTTTCTAAAAATATATTATCATTATTTATAACTTTTAGATGATGATGTTTAGATATAAAGTGTAGGCTTTCGTTTCTTTTTAATGCACCAGGTAGAAGTCTAGCTTCAGTTAAAACCTGAAAACCATTACAGATACCTAAAACCTTGCCACCAGCTTTTGCATAAACTTCAACTGCTTTCATAACGGGACTAAATCTCGCAATAGCACCACTTCTAAGATAATCTCCATAAGAAAAACCACCAGCAACTACAAGTAAATCAGTATCAGAAGGAATTGACTCTGCTTTATGCCATAATATCTCAGTTGTTGCTCCTAAATCTTCAAAGGCATGTTGCGTATCATATTCGCAGTTTGTACCAGGAAATTGGAGTATAGTTACTTTAGCCATCTATAAGCTCGATTTTGTAATCTTCTATTACTGTATTTGCTAGTAAATCTTCACACATTTTTTCAACTTCTTTCATAGCTTTGTCTTTATCTATTTGAGTCAGTTTTAAAACTATTTGCTTACCAACACGAACATCATTTACACCTTCAAAATGAAGTGAATCTAATGCATGATGCACTGCCTTACCTTGAGAATCTAGTACACCTGCTTTAAGAGATATGTTTACTATTGCTTTCATTTACTACTTTCCTAAAATTCTATTTAAAACTTGTTCATAAGCTACTGCTAGCCCACCTAAACCTTGACGAAATCTATCTTTATCCATTTTCTCACCACTTTGTACATCCCAAAAACGGCAATTATCTGGGCTTATTTCATCTATGAGCAAGATATTTCCATCTTTATCTTTTCCAAACTCTAATTTAAAATCAACAAGGTTTAAACCTTTTTCAAAAAAGTATGGTTTTAGTATATCGTTTATCTGTCTTGCCATTCTTCTAAGTTTATCAAGTTCATCTTGATAATCTACTAAGCCTAAGATAAGAGCATGTTGGTCATTTAACTTAGGGTCACCTAAGTCATCATTTTTATAATCAAACTCTACTAATGTAAAAGGTAAAACTGTTCCATCTTCTATGCCAAGGTTACGAGTAAGACTACCAGTTGCTATATTTCTTACGATAACTTCTATAAGTATAACATCTGCTTTTTTATGCAACATATGGTTATCATCTATCATTTTTACAAAATGTGTCGGTATATTATGCTCTTGAAGTAGTTTAAAAAGCTCAGTCGATATTTTATTGTTTAGTGCACCTTTTCCAGCTTCACTAGACTTTTTTTCACCATTAAAAGCAGTTAAATCATCTTTAAACTCAGAAATAACTAAATTTTCATCATCTGTTAAAAACAATCTTTTTGCTTTTCCTTCATACAGTAACTCTTTTTTTTGCATCTTTTAACTATCCTTTTACTATCACTAGTGCTTTTATAATATCTACAGACTCTTTAAGTTGAATATCTTTTTGTAGTTGTTCTTTTGTAATTATATCTTTTTTACTCTTAGCTTTTTTAGAATCAGCATCTTTTTTTGTTTTTGGGGTTACTTTTTCTAACTCTTTTTTAAGATGTTTCTTTAGATCTGCCTCTTTTATGGAGAAGCTGCTCTCTCTTGTTTTAACTTCTCCTGGTAGAACTTTTATATCTGGATTAACACCAACAGCTTGAATAGTTCTTCCACTTGGAAGATAATATCTAGCTATAGTGAGTTTTATAGCCTCTTGTGACGTTATAGGCAAAACAACTTGAACACTACCTTTTCCAAAAGTTTTCTCACCAACTAAAACTGCTCTTTTATGATCTTGTAACGCACCACTAACAATCTCAGATGCACTTGCACTTCCTCCATTTACTAAAACAACTAAAGGCACTTTTGTTAAAGTATTTGAGCTAGATGCACTATATATCTTTTGTTCTGATTCTTTACGCCCTTTTTGAGAAACTATCTGACCATCATCTACAAATATATCTACAAGTCCAACTGCTTGGTCTAAAAGTCCACCTGGATTATTTCTCAAATCGAGTATAATCCCTTTTGTAGTTTTTCTTCTTTTTTGTATAGCTTTAGAAACATCATCTACAACCTTTTTATCAAAACTTGTCACTCTTATGTAGAGTATATCTTTACCTATAGTTTTTGCATAAACTGACTCTATAGTTATGATACCTCTAATGATTTTTACTACAAGTGGCTTTGCTTCCCCTTTTCTAACTATGGTTAAGTCTATAGGCTCTCCAACTTTACCACGCATTAGCGAAACTGCCTCATCTATAGTCATACTTAGCGTTGATTCTTTATCTATTTTTAAAATAATATCACTTGATTTTAGTCCAGCCTTATCAGCAGGTGTGCCTTCTATAGGTGCGATAACAGTCAATGCACCATCACGGATACCTACAGTTATACCAAGACCACCAAACTCCCCATCAGTTTGAACTTTTAGTCTTTTATAGTCTTTTTGAGTAAGGTAGTTTGAGTGAGCATCTAAGTTACTCATCATTCCATCTAGTGCTTTATTCATTAATTCTTCTATACTTATCTCATCTACATTGTACTCTTCTACTATGCCGATAACTTTAGTAAATTTAGCTAATGCTTCTAGTCTTGAAGTCTCTTTTTTTACATTATCTTTTGAGTCTGATGTTTTAGCAAAAAGACTTGTAGATAAAAGTAATGTTAACGCAATGCTAACTGAAGCAAAACCTAGCGAGATATATTTTATATTTTTCATATTTGTTCCTAATTATTTAAAAAAGCTATTATAGTAAAAAGCTGTTTAAATAACAAATTATTTTTTTTAGCTATAATTTTAACTATTGAAAAAGGATGGAATCATTGAAAGTTAAAGGGTTTGGAAAAGTATATTTTTCACTTGTTGCTATACAAGCTTTTGTATCAACAATAAAAATAATTGCACAACTTAGCTCTGTTCGTACTTGTAATGGTAAACCTTTAAAAATCAAAATAAACTCCCCTCCATCTGCCTAATATTACAAAAACAAACAAACTATACAAATCGTAATATTAAGGATTATAATGAAAAAAATCATAACTATAAGTTTAATTACTTCTGCACTTTTATCTAGTGAAGTAGTATTTGATAATGTCGTAGTTACTGCAACAAAAGTATCTCAAGAGCTAAATGACACAGTTGCCTCAGCTCAAGTCATAACAAAAGATGAAATTGAAGAGAGAAGATACACATCTGTTGTGGATGCTTTAAACTCTTTAGCTGGTGTTGGTTTCACTCAAGAAGGTGGTCTTGGTGGTCTTACAAAACTTTATGTTCGTGGAGTTGGAGGTGGTCGTGTTTTAGTGCTTGTTAATGGGGTGAGATTTCAAGACCCATCTAGTAAATATGGAGCAGATTTTTCACGACTTATTTTAGCAAATATTGAGAGGATTGAACTCATCTCTGGTGCTCAAAGTGGTATATGGGGAAGTGATGCTAGTGCTGGTGTAATAAATATCATAACAACACAAGCAACAGATGGTTTCCATGCTGGTTTTAATCTCGAATATGGAAGTTTTAATACTAAAGAGATAGGGGTTTTTGCTTCATATAAAAATAAAAAATATGATACTAAACTATCAATAACAAACTATATAACGGATGGTTATTCAGCTCAATCTCCTTATGGCAGTGATTTAGATAATTATGAAGATGATTATTATAAAAACAGGACTATTGAACTTTCTGCTGGTTACAACATCACAGATAATGACAGAGTTTCTGCCAAATTTATAAATATTGATATTAAAAACAATAATGATACATACTCAGTAGGTAATAATACTCAAAATAAAGATATGAGAGTAGAAAATCAAACAAATCTTCTTAATATTGCATATACAAAAAAACTTTCAAATCATAAATTATCTCTTAGATATAATTTTGCCAAATTTGAAAAAGATGAATTAGATATCACATCAGGAATTAAAAACTATGATGGTAAAACTGATGAGATTGAGCTTCATGATATCATCTCCTATAGAGAAAAAGATTTTATTTTAGTTGGTGCTTCTTATAAAAAAGATGATATAAATACTATAAAGGTTGATAATACAGAGTATGAACATGATGTGAATTCCAATGCTTTTTTCCTAACAAATACAAATTTTATAGATAAATTTGTAATAACTGAGAGTTTAAGGAGAGA
Organism: Campylobacterota bacterium; assembly: GCA_013153755.1. The sequence continues at coordinate 4,912 of JAADDU010000212.1, forward strand.
TGACTATTCAAACTTTGGTAAGAAGACAACAGGTAAACTGGGTATTAAATATTCTATTAACAAAGATCTTTCATTTAGTTCAAACTATGCAACAGGATATAATGCTCCAAGTATCATTATGATTTTGAATCCTAATGGTAAAGAAAATCAAGATTTAGAAGCAGAAGATACTAAAAGTTTTGACATCACAGCAAAATATAGATGGTTTAGTTTAACTTATTTTCATAATAAAGTTGAAAATCTTATATCATATAATAAAAAAACAAAACAACATATAAATATAGATGGAACATCCACTTTTAGAGGTTTTGAATTTAAATACAATCAAACAATCATGGATGACTTATTTGTAAATTTTTCTTATACAAGACTTTCTGCTAAAGATAAGAATGGGATAGATTTAAGAAGAAGAGTAAAAGATACATATAAATTCTCAACAGATTATTATGTAAATGATGATTTACATCTAAATCTAAATGGAGAGTATCTAGGTGAAAGATATGATGATATGTTAAGTGTAAAGGACCCCTCAAAAACTAAAGGTCGTCAAACAGGTAAGTATTTGGTAATGAACTTTGTAACAAACTATGACATAACCAATAAGGTTTCTACTTATTTAAAAGTCAATAATATACTAGATAAATATTACCAAGTAGTTGATGGATATTCAACAAGTCCGAGAGCATTTTATATAGGATTAAATGCCAAATTTTAGGAGAAAACAATGATTAAACAGATAATTTTAACACTATCTCTGATACTAAGCTTAAATGCAAGTCAAAATATAATTATATCAGGACCAGGGGCTGGTGTTACTCACCCTATATTTAAAATGATAAAAGATAATGTTTTTAAGGATTTAGATATAAATATCAAATTTAAACCTTGGAAAAATCCAGATGAACTCAAGGCTCTAATCTTAAATCAAAAAGTAAACTTTATAGCCACCCCTATAACAGCAGCTTCCATCCTTTATAATCGTGGAGCAAAAGTACAACTTACACATCTTGTTATGGGTGGAGCTAGGGGTATTGTATCTCATAATCTTTGATAGTTTTGATATCTGGATTATGAGATACAATACCCCTAGCTCCACCCATA
>JAADDU010000127.1 GCA_013153755.1 Campylobacterota bacterium
ATGTAAATATAACTCTAAAAATGGGTATATAAAAATATATACTAAAGAGGATTCACTTTATATAGAAGATAGTGGAATAGGCATCAAAGAACCTGAGAAAATTTTCATCCGATCATATAGTGAAAAACACAGTAGTGGTATAGGTCTAGATATAGTAAAACGACTAGCTTTTGCAATGAATATCGTGATAGATGTAAAAACTTCAAAAAATGGTTCTACATTTATTTTGAAATTTTAAAAGGAAAAACAACAATGGCACTCATAGATTTACAAAACATTTCAAAGCATTATTCAGCACAACAGATACTTAGTAAAATTAATTTTCATGTTGATGAGGGTGAACGCATTGTTATCATAGGTAAAAATGGTAGTGGTAAATCTACACTTATGAAGATCATAGGTGGCACGCTTGATTATGATGATGGTAATAGAATCACGAAAAATGATTTAGAAATTAAAATGCTCTCACAAAAACCAACTTTTAAAGATACTCAAACTGTCAAAGAAGCCGTAGAAGATGGTTTAGAGGAGTTAAATAAAGCAAAACAAAGATACGATAAACTCTCTTTAGAACTATCACAGGATTTTGAAAATAAAAAACTTCTTGATGAGCATGAAAAACTATCTCGCTATATAGAACATCATAATGCATGGAATTTAGATGATAAGATCAAAAGAATCATCCAACATTTTAACCTAAAAGAGTATGAAAACAAGCCTGTTGCACTTCTAAGTGGTGGAGAACAACGCCGTGTTGCCCTAGCCTCTTTACTACTTCAAAAGCCTGATGTTTTACTTCTTGATGAACCTACAAATCATTTGGATGTTTATATGGTTGAGTTTTTAGAAGAGTTGATTTTAAAAGAAAAATTCACTCTTGTTTTTATCTCCCACGATAGATATTTTATAGATAAAATTGCTACTAAATCTATAGAAGTTGAGGACTGTGCATTAAGAGAATATAGTGGAGGCTATAGCGAGTACTTAACACAAAAAGAGGAATATATAAGAACTCTACAAAAACAACATGACAATCTTTTAGATATATTAAAAAGAGAAAATGAATGGTTTGCTAGGGGTGTAAGAGCTAGACTTAAAAGGAATGAGGGTAGAAAAGAAAGACTTATGCAACTTAGAGAAGATGCAAAAACAAACCCTGCAAAAATTCGTAAAATGTCTGTAGAACTTCAAAGAGAAGCAAAGCACTTTAACCGTGATAAAAGCATAAACAAACAAAAAATGCTTTTTGAGGTTGAGGATTTATCACTCACACTTGGTAGTAAAGAGTTACTTAAAGATTTTACAACTAGAATCTTACAAAAAGATGTTATAGCTATAGTTGGACCAAATGGAAGTGGAAAATCAACACTCCTAAAAGCACTTCTAGGACGCTTAGAACCAACAAGTGGTAAAATAAAAAGAGGTGAGTTTAAGATAGGCTATTTTGACCAACACAGAGAGATGCTAGATGATTCTAAAAACCTCATGGAAACTTTTTGTCCTCATGGTGGTGATAGAGTAAGTGTTCGTGGTAAAGATATGCATGTTTATGGTTATCTTAAAAACTTTCTTTTTCCTAGAGAATTTTTAGAAAAAAAGATTGGTGTTTTAAGTGGTGGCGAAAAGAACCGTATAGCACTTGCCCTACTCTTTACAAAAGATGTAGACATACTTATACTAGATGAACCTACAAATGACTTAGATATACCAACTATTAACATACTAGAAGAGCAACTTACAAACTTCAGTGGTGCAGTTATCATAGTTAGTCACGATAGATATTTTGTAGATAAAATCGCAAAAAAACTTTTCATTTTTAAAGCAGATAAACATATAGAAATTTCTCAACAAAATTATTCTCAGTATTTAGAACTTGAAAAAGAGTTACATGAGTTAGATGCAATGCAAAAAGAAAATAAGCAAGAGTCATCTAAAGTTACAAAAGAGAAACAAAAAGTCATAAAACTAACATATAAAGAGAAAATAGCACTAGAGAAACTACCTTTAGAGATAGAAGAGCTTGAAAAAAAGATTGATGAAAAAAACAACTGCTTAGCAGACCCAAAATGCTATGAAGAGATTGGTATAACTACTATAGCAAAAGAGCTACAAGAGTTAGAAAATATATATGAACAAAAGGTTGAAGAACTTTTAAATATAGAAGAAAAGAAAGAAGAGATACTTTCTCTTTCTTAAATTCTCCTACTTTTTAGTTCCTCATCTAAAAATTCTCTATCTGTTCCATAGTAATTACTCTTTAGCCATAAAAGATAAGAAGATGGTACCTCTTTATAGAACATCCCTTTATATCTGCCAAAACTAACTCTTGGATGTTGTTTTGCTTGTGTAATTTTTTGAAAAACCACTGCATCTAAACCACAAAAGTCTACAAGATCTACAAATTTATCAAATTCTAGTCTTTTTTGTATAACAAATTCATATCTCTCAAAATCAAAAACTCCATCTCTATCTTTGACAAATTTTTCTATTTTTTGTATCTCATGGACACTTAATTCTTCTAAGTTTTCAACTTTTACTAAAAATGAATTAGTAAATTTTCTAAACAAAAACTTAGCTTTTTTCATCAGATAATTTCACGCATACCTTTAGAATTTACACCAGAGAGTATCCCCTCTCCTTCAAGTTGTTCTATAATCCTAGCTGAACGGTTATATCCAATTTGTAGTTTTCTTTGTAAGTAAGATATAGATGTTTTTTTATCTGTTAAAATCACATTTTTAGCTTCTGCGAACAAAGGGTCAAGTTCTTCATAAGTTTCACTTTTTGCCCCACTAACCTCTTCACTTTCCTCAACTAAAAAGCTTTTGTCATAGTTTGGTTCGCGTTGTGCCTTTATAAACTCTACAATCTCCTCTATCTCATCTTCTGTTGCCCATGGAGCATGAAGACGAACAAGTCCAGTTGCACCTGGAGGAGTAAAAAGCATATCTCCACGCCCTAAGAGTGATTCTGCTCCCATTTGATCTAAGATAATCTTAGAGTCTATCTTCTGCCCTACTCTATAGGATATACGAGACGGTAAATTTGCTTTTATAAGCCCTGTTACAACATCTACAGATGGTCTTTGCGTTGCAACTATGAGGTGGATACCACAAGCTCGAGATTTTTGAGCAAGTCTTGCTATAGAAAACTCTACATCCTTTCCACTTGTCATCATCAAATCAGCTAATTCATCTATGATAACTACTATATAAGGAAAATGTTCTCCACCTTCTTTTTTTACCTTATCATTATAGTTTTCAATATTTTTAGTTCTTGTTTCGGCCATAAGTTCATAACGGCGTTCCATCTCACTTACCATGTTATTAAGCGCAACTATAGCTTGTTTAGGCTTAGTTATAACAGGAGTTAAAAGGTGTGGAATATCATTATAAGTAGAAAATTCTAACATTTTTGGATCTATCATAAGTAGTCTTAATTGGTCAGGTGAGTTTTTATATAAAAGTGATAATATCATAGCATTTATACCAACACTTTTACCACTTCCTGTAGTACCTGCTATAAGTAAATGTGGTAATTTTTTAAGGTCAGTTATAAACGGTTTTCCAACTATATCTTTTCCAAGTGCTATAGTAAGAGGAGATGCTGATTCTTTAAAAAGTTTAGAATCAAGTAATTCTCTTAAATAGATAGTATCTACACTATCATTTGGTATCTCTATCCCCACTACATCTTTTCCAGGTATTGGTGCTTGAATACGGATAGTTTCAGCTGAAAGTGCCATAGCCAAATCATCTTGAAGATTTAAAATCTTACTTACTTTTACATTTGCAGCTGGTTTAAACTCAAAAGTTGATACAACCGGACCTGCATAAGTACGAACTACATCACCATCTATCTTAAAGTGAGCAAGTTTATCTATAAGATAGCGTATCTTATCATCAAGTTCACTTTCATCTACACTTTGAGCTTTTGGGGGAGCTTTTTGTAAAAACTTCACATGAGGAAGAGTAAAGTTTTTAGGCTTTTCAACTTCCCCTTTTTCTATCCCTTCTAAAAGTTTTGTATTTTCTTCTAGCTCATCAACTATAAGTGCATTTTTTTGTTCTTTTACTTTTGAAGCTATATCTAAAATGTTATTTGATTTTTTATTTGACTTTATCACTTTTATTGGTGGATGAGGCTCTTGAACTTCTACAAAAAGGGATACCTTTTCATCATCAAGTACATCTTCTTGTGATGGAGTTTCTTCTGCCGTATCTTTTTCTAAAATCTTATCTTCTAAAACATCTATGTACTCTTTAGAGGGTTCACTCTCATCCATATAAGATAATTTTTCATACTCATCTTCTATAAAAATATCTTTTTTTGAATCACTTTTAACATGCTTTAGCATCGTTGTGCTTAGCTCATCTATACTTTTATCGCAAAAGATTAAAGTAGCAATAGATATAATAATAAACCAAAAAACCCATAAACCAAATAAACCTATATATGGAGATAGAAAATCAACAAAATCACCACCAACTTTACCTCTAAAATCATTTTCTATAATTATAGCTTGCGCTAAAACAGTAGCAAAAAAGAGTAAAAAAGATGCTAGAGAAAGTTCGAGTTTACGCATACTAAAAGAGCTGTCTCTATATAAAAAGTACAATGGTACTAAAAGAATCAAAAGATATACAAAAGAGATATAACCAAAATATTTATGATTATATGTTGCAAAAACCGTACCATAACTACCGATAAGACCACTATCTCCAAATATAGTAGCAAATCCAAGATAGATTAGAACTCCAAAAACTACAATAAAAAGCGTTTCTTTCAAATTATTTTACCTTTACAAATAAATATTTTTATAAATTGAAGTATAGCCAAAAAATATCTATCTATAGAATTTTTTGGCATTTTGAAATATATTTAGAGATAGTTTACTAAACTCAGTTTTGAAACTTTACCAACTGTAGAAAGCATAGCTTCATAATTTAATGATAACTGAGAAAGGTTTAAAGAGGCTTCTGCTAAATCTGTATCTATAGTAGAAGAACGCAAAGTCATAGTACTGATTTCTAAAAGTTCTGTTCTTTCTAAAGAAGTAGTTAAAGCATTTGACTGAGCACCAACTTTAGAGTGAATTCTACCTACATGTTCTTGTAAATCATCTATCTTTTTTATGCTATTTTCAATACCTATATTTCTAGTATTTTTACTATTAGCATCTGGGTATAAACTATGTTCTCTAACAGAAGACACTATATCATCTAAAGATTTAAAAAAATTTGTTTTCGCATCTCTTACAGTTAAGCTATTATTAGCATTAAAATTCATAACAGAAGCAGATGCAGTAAAATCTCCACTATTTTTATCATATAGTGCTATAGATGCTTTAGTATCACTAGTTCTCATCTCCTGAAACTGGATTTTTCCATCATCAGATAATGTTGTATTTGCTACTAAGTTTGATGTTTTTATAGCATCATCATAATCATCAGCATCATTTGTAGAAGCAGGAAGATTATTTGTAACTACCATATTTGTAACATCTAAGAGTTGTTGATATGTCATCTCATCTGCATCTACAGCTTTTCTAGGATCACCCATATCAAAAATAGTATAGTAAGTCACTCCTCCATCAGGAGAAAAAGTCGAACCAGCACTCGATAAATCTATTTGAACATTATAAGCCACTCCAGATGTGTTTGTACCACTAAGAATAAAATGAGTATCATCTAATGTTCCTGCTAACCCTTGTGAAAGGTCAGCAACTTCACAAAGCTTTGTAGAACCAGTAGCAAAGCTGTTATCATCTTTTAAAATTTGAGATACACTAGACAATAAAGTTGAACCATTTTGTTTAAAACTCGTTCTATCATATACTATGCCCTCTATATTTGAAGCACTATTTGGTGCTGATGAGAGTCCAGACTTAACAAACTCTTTTATATATAAATCAGAATTACCATTC
>JAADDU010000042.1 GCA_013153755.1 Campylobacterota bacterium
AAAAAGTAAAAATCTCTTTTGCAATTAAAAAAGAAGATAAAATACTTTTTGATATATTTGAAAAAATATCTACAAAGGTTAAACCATCAGATATACAAAAACTTTTAAATAAGTGGGTATCTATAAACTACACTAGAAATATAAAATTTGCTTATCTTAAAGAGCTTGTGGTAGCTACCATTATAATCATCATTTTTTTCTTATATAGACAATATATGCTAAAAAAACAAAATCTTGAGCTACAAAAATTAAAAGATGAACTAACAGAGTTAAATGCCTCTTTAGAGTCAAAAGTTTTAGATGCAGTAGATGAGATAGTAAAAAAAGACTCTTATCTCCTTCAACAATCACGCCTTGCCCAGATGGGAGAGATGCTAAGTATGATAGCCCATCAATGGAAACAGCCATTAAGCTCCATCTCTACCATGCAAATCTCTATGAAAATGGCGATAGAGCTAGAACAATATGATTTAAAAAAAGAGGAACATAGAGAAAAATTTTTAAAGTTTTTAAATACAAAACTAGATAAGCTTGGAAGTTATACTCAAAATTTAAGTTACATTATCTCAGACTTTAGTGATTTTTATAAACCAAATAAACAAGCTTTTATAAAACAACTAGATAGTACCATACAAAAAGCTTTTAATCTCATAGAAGATAGTTTAGACTCACAAAAGATAAATCACAAATTAACTTTAAATTCAAAAGCACTTGTGAGGATACATGAGAGTGAATTTATGCAAGTTATTTTAAACATACTAAACAATGCCAAAGAACAATTTTTATCTAAAGATATTTTAGATGCGAAAATAGATATAAAAAGTTATGATAAAGATGGTTACTCGATCATAGAGATTATAGATAATGCTGGTGGGATAGATGAAAAAATCATAGAAAATATTTTTGACCCTTACTACTCAACAAAATTAGAAAAAAATGGAACAGGTTTAGGGCTTTATATGTCAAAAAAGATTATACAAGATTACCATAATGGAACGATAGATGTACTTAATACACAAGATGGTGTTAAATTTATCATAAAAATAAAATCAGCTAAAGTAGAGGAAATAAATGAAAAGTGATGTTTTAGTTATAGGAGCTGGTGGAGCTGGTTTAGTTTCTGCTATATATGCTCATGAAGCTGGTGCAAAAGTAAGAGTTATAACAAAAGAGTATCCAACAAGGTCACAAACTTGTATGGCTCAAGGTGGTATAAATGCAGCACTTGGTAATGTTAGTGAAGATAGTGTTCAAGCTCATATAGATAACACTTTAAAGTCAGCACATGGGTTAGCAGACTTAGATGCAGTACATTTTTTATGTAAAAATGCATTAGATGCAGTACAATGGCTAGATAATATAGGGGTATGTTTTAGTAGAACAAAAGATGCTAAAATCGCTCAAAGAACGCTAGGTGGTGCTTCAGCTCCTCGTGCTTGTTATGCTCAAGATTATACAGGGTTAAAAATCTTACACACACTTTATGACAGATGTTTAAGTCTTGGTATAGAGATACTAAGTGAGAAGTTTTTACTTGATTTTATAGTGGAAGAGAACTCTGTTTGTGGTGCTAAAGTGTTAGACATAAAAACTTCAAACATAGAGATTTATGAAAGTAACGCTATTATTGTGGCTACTGGTGGCTACTCTTGCATCTATGACAAACACTCAACAAACTCAAATGCAACCTCAGGAGATGGAGTAGCAGCAGCTCTAAGGGCTGGAGCTAGAGTTAGTGATATGGAGTTTATACAGTTTCATCCAACAGCTATGAAAAACTCTTCTGTTCTCATATCTGAAAGTGCTAGAGGTGCTGGTGGGTATCTTCTAAACTCAAAGGGTGAGAGGTTTACAAATGAGTTGGCACCTAGAGATGAAGTTGCAAGAGCTATATATGATGAGATGCAAAGAGAAGAAGATATATTTTTAGACATAAGGCATCTTGGAGAGGAGTTTATAGATGAAGAGTTACCTCAAGAGAGAAAACTTGCTAAACTTTATGAAAATATAGACCCAGTTTATGACCTTATCCCCATAAAACCAGCAGCTCATTATACTATGGGAGGCATAGAAGTTGATGATAATTCTCAAACTGTTATCGATGGACTGTTTGCAGTTGGAGAGTGTGCAAATCACAGAGTTCATGGAGCAAACAGACTTGGAGGAAACTCACTTTTAGAACTTGTTGTTTTTGGAAAACAAGCAGGAGAGAATGCATCTAAACATATATCTAAAAATTCTAATACGGAAGCTAAAACACATAACCTAGAGTTTGAGTCTTTAAATCATAGCAAGATTGAACTAGATTTTTACCAAGTAAAAGAGGAACTAGCAAACCTTTTTTATAAAAATGTTGGTATATCAAGAGATAAAGACTCTTTACAAAAAAGCTTAGAAGTACTAGATAGTTATATATCTAAACTTCATATGATGGGAGTTAGGGACACTTCAAAAGTATATAACACAAACTTAAAAGAGTTTTTAGAATTTAAAAATATGTTAGAGCTAAGTAGGTTAGTTTTAGTTGGTGCGATTAGTAGAGAAGAGAGTCGTGGGGCTCACTTTAGAAGTGATAAACCTAACGAAGATGAAGAGTTTAAAAAACATACTATTTTAGATAAAAATGGAGTTGTAGCATGAAAATCAAAATTCTAAGAGCTGATAAGATTTGTGAGTATGATACAAATCTACAAGATACAACCCTTCTAAATGTTTTACAAGATATAAAAAGAACAAAAGATGCAACACTAACATTTGCAAGTGGATGTAAAAGTAGTGTTTGTGGAAGTTGTGCCATGAGAGTAAATGGCAAAGAGGTTTTAGCTTGTAGCTACAAAGTGCAAGATGGAGATTTGGTAGAGCCTTTAAAAAATGTAAAAGTGATTCGTGATTTAGTTGTAGATATGGGCAAAGCATATAGTTTTAATGCAAAAGCAAAAGCTTGGCAAAGCTCACTCTCTCCAGCTATAAACATAACACAAGATGATGAAAAAATAAACGAGATTCAAAGTGACTGCATCTTATGTGGGTCTTGCTATAGTGCTTGTCCAGTGTATGCCATAAATGAAGAGTTTTTAGGACCATTTACTCTAACAAGAGCTTGGAAATATCTTAGCGATAAAAGAGAAAATGAGCAAAACACTAAGTTAGATGCACTACAAAGCAATGGTATTTGGGACTGTACCTTATGTAATGAGTGTACCTTAGTATGTCCACAAGGTATATCAAGCAAAGCAGACATAGAAAAACTTCGCTCAAAGTCAGCTATGGCTGGATACAGCGACCCTAATTTTATGAGTGGTTTTGGTGGAGGATTTGGCTTTGATGGAAGTCCTAGTTTTTAAGATAAAGTTATAAAAAACTGAAAACTATTTCGCTCAAGAAGTAGTCTGTTTTTATCTACTTTTAAAAGCTTGTCTCCCACTTTAAGATGGTACTTTTTAGCTTTTTTATCTATCTTATTAATGGTAGAATTTTCATCAAGATAGATACCAAAGACTTCTAAAAAAGTATCACTAACATAACCACCACCATATCGTTTTTTAGACTCTACTCTTAGTTTTAAAATCTTAGTAAATCTTTTTACTTCTATAGTATGTATGGAGCCAATTTTACTAAAGAGTATCCATCTCATCAACTCATAAGAGTGTTTTACTTTTTTAGAATCAAATTTTAAGATTTTATCATCTTTTAAAAAAAGATTTTGTTTATAAAAATGGTTTACTCTTTTTACTAAAACACCACTAGTAGTATCTTTTACTCGTATCCCTATATCTGCATAAGAGGTATTTTTGAATTTTAAAAATCTAGATATATACTCTTTTTCTATAATCCCCTCAGGTGTTACTATACCCTCTATGGCACAAAAACTATTTAAAAGTAAAGCAGGGGTATTTAGTTTTTGAGAAAACTTGGCAAAGTGGTTTAGACCCACTTGCTTTTTTAGTATTTTACCCTCTATAGCCCGAGATTTATCTATAGATGCGATACCTGAACTTAGATGATTGTTTATGCGAAATGGGTACTTAAAACCTTTTTTATCTTCTATAAGATATAACGATAAAAATGGGTCATGCTTTAAGATTTTTGCTTTTGGAGTTGTTCTTGAAAAAACTAATCTAGTATGTTTTGAGAGAGGAATTTGAAGTTGAGTGTTTGTTATGGTGTTTGAGTCTTTTATCTTTGCCTTGCATGACTTAAAGCCACAATTACAAGCATAAAGATTAAAAAAGAAGATATTTAGAGCTAAAAATAGCCTAAACATCTACTTTGCTCCAAATGGGTTAACGCCACCTAGCATACTCATAGCACTACTTTGCTTATTTGTTTCTACCATCTTGATGGCATCATTAACAGCACCTATAAGCAAGATTTGAAGTGAGTCTTTATCTTCTAAAAGAGAGTCATCTATATCTATATCTGTAACTTCTCCTTTACCGTTTATATCAACTTTCACCATACCACCACCACTTTTAACACTAAAAGTTTTGGATTCTAATTCTGCTTGAAGTTTAGACGCATTTTCTTGCATCCCCTCAAGCATCTTAGCCATATCGCCCATATTGGAAAACATTTAGATGTTCTCCACTATTTGCTCTATGTTGTTGTTATCATCTAAAAGAACTACAGTTGGCTTATAGTTTTCTAACTCTTTTTCATCATAAGTTGCATAAGCTACTATGATAACTTTATCGCCTTTATGCACTTTTCTCGCTGCTGCACCATTTAGACAAATATCTCTTTTGCCTCTTTCACCCAAGATGATATACGTAGCAAATCTTTCACCATTGTTGATGTTTAATATCTCAACTTTTTGTCCAATTCTCATCTTTGAAGCTTCTAAAAGCTCCTCATCTATAGTGATAGAACCAACATAGTTTAAGTTTGCATCTGTAACAGTAGCACGATGAAGTTTGCTATAAAGCATATCAATTAACATAGCTTTTCCTATCTTCCCATCTGCTTTTGCATATCTTTAGGAGATATAGCTTCATCCCATAATTCATCTTCGATTACGAACTCTTGAACAACATTACCACCAACGATATGCTCACTAACGATTCTATCAATCTTCTCTTTTGTAAGAGCTGTGTACATAGTATGACCTGGTTCTACTAACATAACTGGACCTGAAGTACAACGGTTCATACATGAAGTACGGATAGGTTGAACTGTACCCATGATACCCTCTTGCATAAGTTTAGTTGCAAGATGCTGAAAAAGGTCTTGAGTTTGTGGTGTAACACATGATGGTTTTGGCATACCTGGAGGAGCTGATTGCTCACACTTAAATATATAAAATGCTGGTTGTGGGATTCCCATATAGTTTGTCCTTAAAATTTTGACGCAATTATATCAAAATTATATATATTCTAATATCATTACTCAAAACAAGTTTAAATATTTAAGCTAAATAGCAACTTTTTAGCTATAATTTTACTCTAAAAATTATATATAGGAAAATAAAAATTGAAAAAAATTATACTTTTTTTAGCACTACTCACTTCTATCTATGCAGACGCAAAGCTATATACAGGTCTTAATGTTGGTTACTTTAACGAAAGCTTTGGAGATGATTTAGATGCACAAAACTCTAGTATACAGACTAGTCTTAAAGTTGGCTATGGGGAACAAAAAGCTTATGCTATAGAGTTTTCTTTTGATTGGGTTAAAAATGACTCAAAAATCTTTTCAAACAAAGATGGAGATAAATACTCTATAAATGTAGAACTTGTTAAAGCATTTAACTTACATAAATATATAAATCCATTTTTTAAAGTTGGTATAGGTGGGGGAAGAATGACTATAGATAGGGTGATTCAAAGTAAAGTAAATTTTGGTTCATTTAACCTTGGAACAGGTATCTTTATACCCATAAATGAAACTTTTGATATAGAGATAGGCTACAGCTATAAGTACTTA
>JAADDU010000154.1 GCA_013153755.1 Campylobacterota bacterium
TGCTAAAGTTGAGCCTTATGAGATTAGAGATATCTCTTCTAATGTATCTGGTGTTGTAGTATATGCTAATGAAAATATGATAGGTAAAAAACTGACTAATAAAGCCTATCTTAAAATTGACTCAGAATTAGATAGAGAAGAACTTCTTTTTCTTAAAAATAAACTATCGCATCTAAATAAGATTTTAGTAGTTAATGTGAATGTACTTAAAAATTTAAAAAAAACTTTACTAAAAAAAAGAAAAAATTATAAAAAGATAGAGGGTTTAAAATTTAAATCTACGGTTGAAAAAGACAGGTCTTTTTATGATTTGATGAGTAGTGAAAATTTGTCTTTAGCAACACAAAAAGAGATAGAAAACTTAAAACTTCAAATTTTAGATTTAAAATTAAGAAAAACTAAACTAAAAAAAAGTATAAAAGATAAATATCTAAGTGATAAAGGTTTTGTCCTATATTCTCTTTTAGTTAAAGTTGGACAGGTTGTTAATATCTCAACACCATTAGCAAAAATAGCAGATATTTCTAAGGCAAAATTAACTATATATCTTGATGCTGATGATATGATAGATGTAGAGAAAAAAATAGTATATATTAATCATAAAAAAACAACCTATAAAATTTCAAGAATATTACGTATAGCAGATGGTAAAAATATTTCAAAATATATGGCACAAATTATTGTAAAATCACCAAAATTATTTTCAAAGTTAACTTTAGTTGAATTAAAAGATAAATAATGAATACTACTGCTTGTCCACTTGATTGTTATGATGCTTGTTGTATAGAGTATATAAACCATAAGTTAAAGGCTATTAAAGATGGTCATACACAAGGTTTTTTATGTCCACATATAAATCACTATAACCAACATGAAGTTATACAACAGCCAAGATATAAGGGTAAAGAGATAACTATAAAAGAAGCTCTCTTAATATTAAGAGATATGTTAAATGAATCTAAAACGGATGAGATACTTCACTATAGAGGAAGTGGGAATTTTGCTCTGATGCAAGAGGTAGTTGATCATTTTTTTGCATCTTTTGGAGCAACTCTTACAGAAGGTAGTCTTTGTGATAGTGCAGGAGAAGCTGGTATTATAAATGGTAGAGGTTCAAATAAAAACATGCCATTATCTGAAATACAAAAATCTGAAGTTGTTATATTTTGGGGAAGAAACCCACATACAACATCAAGTCATATTCTTCCTCTTATAAAAGATAAAACTATCATAGTAATAGATCCAATCAGAACAAAAATAGCAAAAATGGCAAAGTTACATATACAACTAAAACCACATTCAGATATGCTTTTAGCTATGTTACTTAGTAGATTTTTATTTATAGAAGGTAGTTGTGATGAAAAATATTTGGAGGAATTTGCTAGTGAATATGAAGAGTATTATGAATTAACGCAAAGTATAAGAATAAAAGCTACACTTGAAGATATAGACGTAACACTTGGTCAGGTTGGTGACTTACTCTCGTTTCTAAAGAATAAAAAAGTAGCTATAGTTTGTGGTGTTGGTATGCAAAAGTATAGAGATGGTGCAGATGTAATGAGAGCTATTGATGCTTTTGCACTTATGCTTGGTATTTTTGGTAAAGAAGGTAGTGGTGTTGCTTACCTTGGAAATTCAAAAGAGTGTATTTTATCACCATTTAACACTAAAGCAAAAAGAGTCTCTAAAGTTGATACAAAGTTTGAAAATTATAAAACAGTTTTTATACAATGTGCAAATCCATTATCTCAAATGCCAAATAGTATAAGAGTAAAAGAGTCCATAAAAAAGACTAAAAATATAATTTATTTTGGACTTTATGAAAATGAAACAAGTAAAATCGCAGATTTAATTATACCTGCAAAAAGTTTTTTACATAAAGATGACATAAGAACTTCTTATTCCCATAATGGTATGATGTTTATGAATAAACTTGTAGATAGTGCTTATGGAATAAGTGAATATGATTTGAGTGCATATCTATGTAAAGAATTTAATATAAAAATAGATACTCAAGATAATTATCTAACACATTTTAAAAATTTTGCAATAAGAAAAATAGATGGTTTATATTATGTTCAAAATAGAAAAGAGATACCATATAAAGATGGTTTTGATACTGAGGATGGGGAATTTGTATTTTTAGAAGAGATAGATACTAAAAATACTAAAAATGAAAACTTTTATTTAATAACATCAAAAAGCCCTACAAGTTTAAACTCTCAATTTTATCGAGATAGGTATATATACATACATCCATCTTTAGGATTTAAAGATGCAGAAATACTAAAAATTAGTAATAAAAATGGTAGTGTAGAGTTAAAGGTAAAACTATGTGATGATATTAGAAAAGATTGTATCCTTATACATAGTGGAACAAAGGGTGTGAACAATCTAACAACATCAAAACATTCATTTGAAGGAAAATGTGCTATTTTTCAAGAAGATAAAGTATCAGTTAGTAAATTAAAAGATACTTGTATAGTTAAAAATAAATCAATATTATAAATCTTTTTAGCTTTTTGTATGTATGATAAAGCCTAGTAGTTTATACTTCTTAGATATAATAACAAAAAAATTATGAAGGTAGCTAAATGAATACAAAATCATCAAAAAAAGCATTTGAAGAAGCACAAAATCTTATCCCAGGTGGAGTTAATTCTCCAGTTAGAGCATTTAAAAGTGTTGGTACAACACCAATTTTTATAGCTGAGGGGGAGGGTGCTTACTTAAAAGATGTTGATGGTAACAAATATGTTGATTTTGTTCAGTCTTGGGGTCCACTTATCTTTGGTCATAGAGATGAGAGTATAGAGAATGCTGTTATAGATGCAGTAAAACATGGACTTAGTTTTGGAGCTCCTACTCAAGCTGAAACAGATTTGGCAAAGTTAGTTGTTTCTATGTTTGACTCTATAGATAAAGTTAGATTTGTAAGTAGTGGAACAGAGGCTGTTATGAGTGCTATTCGCCTTGCTCGTGGATTTACAGGTCGTGATGATATAGTGAAATTTACAGGTTGTTACCATGGTCATAGTGATGCTTTACTAGTTGAGGCTGGAAGTGGTGCTGCAACTTTTGGAAACCCATCAAGTCCAGGTGTTCCAGCAGACTTTACAAAACACACTTTATTAGCTACTTATAATGACATAGATAGTGTAAAAAAATGTTTTAAAGATTCTAGTGATATTGCTTGTGTTATCATAGAACCAATAGCGGGAAATATGGGACTTGTTCCAGCAGATAAAGAGTTTTTAAAAGAGCTTAGAGAGCTTTGTGATGCAAATGGTACTTTACTAATCTTTGATGAAGTTATGAGTGGTTTTCGTGCTTCTATAAATGGTGCAGAGTCTATAACAGGAACAAAACCAGATATAGTTACTCTTGGTAAAGTTATAGGTGGTGGTATGCCTGTTGGTGCTTTTGGTGCAAGAGCAGAAATTATGTCCAAACTTTCTCCAGATGGACCAGTATATCAAGCAGGAACACTAAGTGGAAACCCTGTAGCTATGGCAGCTGGATATGCATCTCTAAGCAAACTAAAGAAAAATGCTCAAGTTTTAAGTGTACTTAATGCTCGTGCTTCAAGACTTGTTGAAGGCATGAAAGATAGTGCATCTAAGTATGGTATAAATATGCAAGTAGATACAAGAGGTAGTATGTTTGGTTTTTTCTTTAACGATAACGCAGTAAAAAACTTTGTAGATGCTACAAAATCAGATGCAGAGCTTTTTGCTAAATTTCATTCTGGTATGCTAAATGAGGGTTATTATTTTGCATGTTCTTTATATGAAACAGGATTTATTTCAACTGCAGTTACAGATGAGATGATAGAAGAGACTATCAAAGCATCATCAAGAGTTTTTGAGGCTATAGTAAATGGCTAATCTTGATGAGAAAGAGTATAAACCACGGATAAAACCCATCATAGAAGCTGCTGATACTCTTTCTCTTGGTATCTCTATGGTCGTAGCAGTTCTTATGGGTGTTGGTATAGGCTTTTTACTTAAAAATCTAACTGGTATAGGTTGGCTTTTTTGGATAGGTGTTGGTATAGGTATAGCAGGAGCTCTTCTAAATGTATATAAAGCATATTCCAAACAATATAAAGCATTTGAAGAGTTAGCAAAAGAGCCTAGGTATGCCATAAAAAAGCAACTTGATGAAGAAGATGATGAGGATTATGGTGAAAAAAGTTATTAGTTATATAGCTATAACTGAGCTATTTATCATCTTAACTTATCTTATAAATTTTAGTTTTTTTATAAATCTACAAGTTGCTTTTTTAAGCTCTTTTTTTGTTATAGTTGGAGCATCTTTTGCATATAAAAAGATGGTGCAAACAAAGCTTGAAGCAAATATGGTTGAAGAGAGTAGGGACTATCTCGATACCATAGATGACCCACATGAACTTTATGTAGAAGATGATATAAATGATGCACCTATCGAAGAGTTAGATATAAAAGAGATAGTAAAAGAGGAAAAAAAGAAGATTAAAACACTTAGTGTAGATAGCATAAAACATGGTTTAAAAGGCTCTATGTCTTTTTTTAGACTTGTTCCTTATGTTTTTCTAATCATTGGATTTATGGCACTAAAAAATAATGAGCTTTTAGATATAGCTATCTATCTACCATCCCTTTTAGTAGGGATAGTAGTTGGTTCTTTAAGTACTAATGATATATTAGCTCAGTAGCTTTATTTTCTCTATTGCTTTTTTTAGATGCGCTATAACTATTTTACTATTTTGTAGTTTTTGCGTTTCATCCCAGTGTTTATGTTCATCTTCAAATTGACATATAAGTTTATATAGTATATTTAGTCTTAAATTACCACTCATACCCTTTATATTGTGAATTATATGTTCATTTAGGTGTTGTTTTTGTATGTCTTTTATAAGACTTTGTGCAGATTTCTCAAAACTTTGAAGTAATTTTAAAATTATTTCTTTGTTTGATATAGATATAGCTTTTGAAATTTCATCCATATTTATATCATCAAATTCAGTAATTACTTTTTTGACTTTTTTTTGTATATTTAGGTATTTATGTAGTGTATTATCAAGTTCACTGGCTACTATTGGTTTGTTTAGAGTGTCATCAACCCCTGCTTCTATAAAGCTTTTTATATCTGAAGCTATAACATTTGCTGATAGAGATATAATTGTTTTTGAATAATCATATCTATTTCTTAGAATTTTTGTAGCACTAAGTCCATCTAAAACAGGCATATTTATATCCATAAAGATTATATCATACTCATTTTTAAGTGCTTCATCCACTGCTTCTTGCCCATTGTTTACGATTTTATATGTTAAACCTCTACTTTGCATTAGTATAGATATAAGCATTTGATTTGTTTCATTATCTTCTGCTATTAAAATATTACCATCAAAACTATTTTCATCTTCTTGTTCTAAAACATCATCTAAAGTAAAATCTTGTGCGTGTGTAAGTGTTATAATTTTATCAAAAAGAGCTGACCCAGTCATAGGTTGTTCTATCTTATGAAATTTATCATTTGTACATTCAAAAGAGTCATCTCCACCTTCAATACAAATGATTTGTACATCTTTGTATTTTAAAAGTGTTTCTTTAGATGTATCTTCATCAAAAAGCTTAGAACATACTATGAGTATATTAGTATCTTTATTTATTTGATCTAGATCATGGATAGTATGGTAGTTAAATTTCCATATATCTAAATAATGTGCTACGATATTATAAATACCACATATTATCTCTGATTTAGGTTCAAAAATCTCAATTTTTATCTCATTTTTGTTTATATTTTTATTTAAATTTGTAGAGCTATTTATGATTGGTAGTAGTAATTCAAAGTAAAATTCACTTCCTTCTTTAACTTTACTTTTTACATTAAGTTGACTATTCATCATACTTATATAT
>JAADDU010000191.1 GCA_013153755.1 Campylobacterota bacterium
TTATACTAATGGATAGAAATTTACCAGTAACAGAAGGTAGTGTTTTTATCCATTAGTATAAGAGCTATATCTTCATCATCTAAAATATCTCTTACATTTGATGTATCTACACAGCTTATAATATCATAGCCCTCTTTAGATAAAGTATACTCCATTAAGTCAAGTAAATCTTCTTCATCTTCAACTATTAAAATGCTTTCATTCATATTTTTAACCTTTAGCTAAGTAATTATAACTAACTTCTTATACTACCACCAATTTTTGCATAAACAAGAAGATTTGCTATACTAATAGAACGGGAAGCTATCTTTTGGCTTTTTCTAAGTGCTCTTAACATTCTATGAAACTTCTCAAAATCATTTATATCTTTAGCTTGTATAGATAGATTTCTCTCCACCATCTCATAAAGATCATCTGTTTTATTCTCTTCTATAAGAACTTCATTATAAAGTTCTTGAATCTCATCTTCATCTTCACAATTAATCATACTTACAGTTAGCTTTATAGCCTGAACAGTTGATGTTTGCATAGGTACTGCATACTCATTTATAATATTTACCTCAACATCTGAACAAACATCTACAAAACCTCGTATAAAACTTCTAGAACTAGAACATGCACGAGATAGCTCATTTGTTATTTTCAAATATGCCACAACTTGTCTCAAGTCTTTTGCTTCAGGCGTATAAAGTGCTAAAACTTTTATGATAGCATTATCTATATCATCAGTTTTTGAACCTATATTTTTTATATAACCTTTTGCTTTAGAAAACTTTTGACTATCACAGTCCCCTAGTGCTTCTAAAAGTAGTTTATTTGATTCTAATAAACCATCACCTATCTTTGTAACCTTTTTCCTAATATCATCTAAATTTTCTTTAAAAGTTGGTAACATTATCCAAATCTCCCTGTTATATAATCTTCTGTTTGTTTCTCTTTTGGATTTAAAAAGATATTTTCTGTTTTATCATACTCTACTAAATCACCAAGGTACATAAATGCTGTATAGTCACTTATACGAGAAGCTTGTTGCATGTTATGTGTAACTATAGCGATACTTACATCTTTTTTAAGTTCAACTATAAGCTCTTCTATCGCTCCTGTTGAGATAGGGTCAAGTGCTGAAGTAGGTTCATCAAACAGTAAAACTTCAGGTTTAACTGCAACTGCTCTAGCTATACAAAGACGCTGTTGTTGTCCACCAGATAAGCCCATAGCAGATTTATCTAACCTATCATGTACCTCTTTCCATAAAGCTGAACCTTTTAGGGCATCTTCCACTCTATCTTTAAGTTCTGTTTTATTTTTTATACCAGATATTTTTATGCCATATGCAACATTATCAAAAATACTCATAGGAAAAGGTGTTGGTTTTTGAAAAATCATCCCAACTTGTTGACGAAGTTTTATAAACTCATTTTCCTTTTTTATATCTAAAACATTGTTATACTTTCCACTCTCCATATCTAATAATTCTATCTTACCATCATACTTGTTACCAGGATAAAGGTCATGAATACGATTCATACTTCTAAGAAGTGTTGATTTACCACAACCACTAGGACCTATAAGTGCTGTAATCTTATTTTGCTTTATAGGTAGTGTTATATTTCTAAGAGACGGATGTTCAACCCCTGGATATGTAAAAGAGAATTTTTTTATATTTATAACATTTGCCATCTGATTTTCCTTATTTATTTTTATTTCTTGTGATAAATCTACCAGTTAAGTTTATGATTAAAACTAAAACTGTAAGTATAAATGAAGCAGCCCAAGCTAAATCACGACTAGCTTCCTCAGGCTCATTTGCCAAATCATAGATACTAACAGTCAAAGATGGAAAACTTTGTGTTAAATCTAAAGAAAAGTAATTACTTGTTTCTGATGTAAAAAGTAAAGGTGCAGTTTCACCTATAATCCTTGCAAATGCAAGTAAAACACCAGTCATAATCCCAACTTTTGCAGCTTTTATAACTATATCTATTATCACCTTATATTTAGATGCTCCAAGTGCGATTCCAGCTTCTCTTAACTCTTTTGGAACTAATGATAACATAGAGTCAGTTGTATTTATTACAACAGGTATCATCATAATGGAGAGTGCGATAGCTCCAGCAAAACCACTAGTTCCACCAGTAGGAACAACTACAACTGCATACACAAAAGCACCTATAACTATAGATGGAGCAGACATCATAATATCACTTAAATCTCTTATAAATGAAGCATATCTACCTCTACCATACTCTTGTATATATATACCAGCTATCATACCAAGAGGTATCCCAACAATAGATGCAATGGTTGCTAAAACAAATTGTCCAACGATTAGATTTCTAAGACCACCATCTATAAGGTCATTTAAGAACAGACTAAAGTGAAAAGAACTTAAACCTTTCATAAAAAGAGTGATAAGTATCCATCCTAAAAATGCCAAACCTATCCCAGCAGAAAGTATCGACAATAAAAGAAATATTTTATTTATAACCAATCTCATTTTTTAACCCTTTTTAGAAAATAAAACTTAGCAAAAGATATAATTGCAAAACTAATAACAAAGAGTATGAGTGCAAGATAAAATAATGCCGATTCACCAAGTCCACTAGCCTCTCCAAAGTTATTTGCCATTGCAACTGGTATAGAAATAGTTGGGTCATTTATGGCTTTTGGAAGTGTAAAAATAGAACCTATTAAAAAAGCCACTGCCATAGTTTCTCCTAAAGCTCGCCCTAGTGCTAAGATTACAGAACCGATAATACCAACTTTTGAATATGGAAAAATCACATCTTTTATAACTTCAAATTTAGTAGCACCAAGAGCATAAGCAGACTCTTTTAACACACTAGGTGTTGTATTCATACTATCTCTAGTTATTGCGGCCATAAATGGAAGTATCATAACACCAAGAACAAGGCCAGCAGTAAGAAGTGAAACTTGATATCCACCAACCAAATCAGCCACAATAGGTGCAAAATAATAAAGCCCCCACATACCAAATATAATACTAGGAATAGCAGCTAAAAGCTCTATAGCTATACCAACTATATGTGATATATTTTTAGGTGCTATCTCAGATAAAAATACTGCTATCCCCATCGCGATAGGTAAAGAAAATATAAGTGCTATAAGTGTTGTTAAAAGTGTACCAACGATAGGAACAAGACCACCGTAAATGGTTTTTGTTTCTTTATCATCATCTTCATCAAACATTACATCATCTTCGTCTGCAACATCATCTTCATCTATGATTTCTTCATCATCAGCGTTTACATTCTGTTCTTCAATGGAAGTGATATCACTACTACCGATAACTACTTCTTTATTCCAGTCAGAATTTAGTATAAAATCAAAACCAAATTCATCTATGGCAAGTTTAGAAGAGTTAAAAAGTGTAAGAAAGATACCTATAAGTATAACAAACACTACAGAAGCACTAAGAAGTGAAAGTTTTTGAAATATTTTTTCCATGAAAAAGCCTACTTAAATTTTGATTATGGAATGTTATAGAAGTTTGGTTACAAAAAGATTACAAAAGGAAAATATAAAAATGTACCATTAAAGATAATGGCACATTATAAAATAAATACTAAAACTTAACGGATACCTTTTTCAGACCAATAAGTTTCAATCTTAGATGTTAAAGACTTTGGTAAAGGAACAAAACCTAAACTTTTAGCTATCTCTTGACCATTATTATATGACCAATCAAAAAATGCTGTTACTCTTTTGTTCATTTTTGGTTTTTCAGATGGAACAAGTATGAAAGTTGCTGCAACCATAGGGTAAGATTTTTCCCCTTTAGGATCTGCGATAACTGAGTAAAAATCTTTTTTAGGATTTAAAGATGCTTTTGCAGCTGCAATTTGAAAAGATTTTAAAGTAGGTTTTATAAAATTACCAGCTCTGTTTTCTACACTTGCCATAGCAATATCATTGTTTTTAGCATCTGCATAGTCTATATAACCAACTGCATATGGAGTTTGCTTAATAAGTGCTGCTACTCCAGAGTTATGTTTACCACCTATATGATGATTACCTGGCCAATTTAGAGATTTTTTAGCACCGAAACTTTTTCTCCATGTTTTTGACACTTTAGATAGATAGTAAGTGAAGTTATAAGTTGTACCACTACCATCTGCACGATGAACAAATGTTAATTTTTTATGAGGAAGATTTATACCTTTGTTTGATTTTGCTATGATTTTACTATCCCAATAAGCAACTTTCCCAGAAGCAATAGCAACAATAGCTTCACGACTTAACTTAAGACCATGAATTTTTGGAAGATTATAACCCATAGTTATCGCACCAACAACACCAGGGAATTGATATAAACCATTTTTCTTTAAAACTTTAGGACTAAGTGGTTTATCTGTTCCAGCAAAATCAACTGCTCTTTTTTTAGCATCTTTGATACCTTTTGAAGAACCTTTTTTAATATAATCAATTTTAATGCCTGTATCTTTATTGTAAGCTTTTAGCCATTTTTGATAAACACTATATGGAAATGAAGCTCCACTACCTTTGATAATTTCACTTGCACTTAATGATGTAAGTAGTACAGTACTTGCTAATGCAATTTTAATAACTTTAGTCATTTAAAAACCTTTACATAAATTTTGGATAGCGAAATTATAAAAAATTGTGGTTTCATTTTGATTACAAAATAGATTTACTCGTGTAATCAACATGTAACCGAGCATAAAACTTTATTTAACTTATCATAATATAATCAACTTTTTGTTATCCTATCAAAAATATTTCATCAAAATATTAGGATTTATATGCGTTTAGAAAAAAAAGCCACTGTTGTTTCAACTTCAGTTGCAGCCATCTTGGTTTTAATAAAAATGAGTGTTGGAATTTTAAGTGGTTCTATCGCTGTTTTAGCATCTGCTATAGATAGTTTTTTAGACCTTACAGTTTCACTCTTTAACTACTTTGCACTAAACAATGCCGAAAAAGATGCAGATGAACAGTTTAACTTTGGACGAAGTAAGATAGAGCCACTTGCAGCAGTTATAGAGGGAACTGTTATCTCACTCTCAGCTGTTTTCATACTTTATGAAGCGTTATCTAAGATTGCACATCCACAAAAAATGGAGTTTATGCAAAGCAGTATCTTTGTTATGTTGGCTTCTATCATCATAACATTTTTTCTAGTTTTATTTTTAAACTATGTTGCTAAAAAAACTAAAAATATGGTTATAAAAGCAGATGCTTTGCATTACAAAACTGACCTTTTCTCAAACGGTGCTGTTCTTGTTGCTCTTGGACTTATCTCTTTTACAGGTGAAGAACTTATAGACCCTATCTTAGGTATAGGTATATCTATATATATGATTTACTCTGCTGTTCCTATCATAAAAGAAGGGATTTTGATGCTTTTAGATGCAGCACTTCCTCAAGAAGATATACAAAAGATAAAAAATATTTTAATAAACGAAGAACAAGTAACTGATTATCATTTTTTAAAAACTAGAGAATCTGGTTCACATATATTTATCTCAGTTCATGCTGTTTTTAATGAAACTATATCTCTTTATGATGCACACCTTATCTCAGATAAATTAGAAGATAAGATAAAAAATCTTTTTGAGGATAAAGTCACCCATATCATCATCCATCTTGACCCTTATGATGATTCACAAATCAATGAAATAGAAGATAAAAGCTAATGAATTTTTATGCACTTATCATAGGTACAGAGATTTTAAATGCTAGAAGGGAAGATAAACATTTTAAATTTGTTCGTGATGAATTACAAAAGTATGGACACGACCTTTTTGCCTCTTTTATACTAAAAGATGATGAAAAACTTATAACTAACACTCTAAATCTTATAAAAAATGACCTAGA
>JAADDU010000189.1 GCA_013153755.1 Campylobacterota bacterium
CCAAGACCAAACAGCTATAGACTTTTCTTCTAAAAGATTGCAAAAGTATGGAGATAGGGTAGTTATCAAAAAAGGGCGTTTTTCTTTAATGATAAAGGAAATTATAGATGAGTATGATATCAAAAATATTAAAGGTATCTTAGCTGATATTGGGGTGTCATCGTTGCAACTTGATGAAAAATCAAGAGGTTTTTCTTATGAAAGTGATGAGCTTGATATGAGGATGGATGTAGGTGCATTCCTAAATGCTAAAGTTGTTGTAAATGAGTACTCAAATGATAAATTAGAAAAAATACTTTTAGAGTATGGAGAGCTTAGAAACTTTAAAAAGATAGCATCATGTATAGTTGAAAACAGACCATTTGAATCAGCAAAAGAGTTAGTAAATGCAACAAAACATCTTATGCCAAGAGGTAAAAAGATACATCCAGCAACACTTTTAATGCAAAGTATCCGTATAGAGGTAAATGATGAATTAGGTGAGTTAAAAGCTCTTTTAAAAAGTCTAGAAGATGCAGGATTTTTAGATGCAGTGGTATCGATTATATCTTTTCATTCACTTGAAGATAGGATAGTAAAACAAACTTTTAGTAGATGGTCTAAAAACTGCATCTGTCCAAATGATGCTATGAGATGTACTTGTTCAAGAGATAATGCACTAGGAAAAGTTATAACTAAAAAACCTATAACAGCACAAGATGATGAGTTAAAAACCAACCCAAGAAGTAGAAGTGCAAAAATGAGGATATTTCACTATGAGTGATAAAAATCAACTTTTAGATGAACTAGACCCGATCATAAACAAAGAGAAAAGTTTAGATTTTAAGTATCTACTTTTTGTTCTTTTATTTATGAGTTTTGTATCTTTATCTTTATTCCCAAAGATATATATAGAACAAAGAATTTACTATAAAAGTAGAGATATAGCTAAACTAAAAGGTGAGTATGACACTCTTTTAGAAGAAAATAAGCTGATTAAATCATCTGTAGAGTCTATGAAATTTAAAAATCAAATCTTAGATACACTCTTTTAAAGGATTTATATATGTTACGCCGTTTTTTAGAGTTTGCTATAGATAAACCACTTTTAAACCATATCTTACTTATTTTTATCGTTATACTCTCCATATTTGCTTATATTAATATCCCAAAAGAGATATTTCCACCTATGAATATGGATAAAATCACTATAACAGGTGGCTATGTAGGAACTTCTGCTGATGTTTTAGATAAGATGGTTGTAAAAACTATAGAAGATGATTTACAAAATATAGATGAGTTAGATGATGTTAAAACGACCATCAAAAATGGCTTTTTTTCAATCATCGGAGATATAAAACCCTCTTCAAATAATATAACTGTACTTAGTGATGTAAAAGATATACTTAGTAGTGTAAAAAAAGACTTGCCAGCAGATATGGCAGAACCTATAGCTAAGATAAAAACACATAGTTTTCCTCTTGTTCTCGTTGCTTTAGCTGGAGATAAAACTAAAAAAGAGTTACTTTTACTTGCAGATGAATTAAAAAGTGATTTGAGTAAGTTTAAAGATTTAAGTGATATAACCATAAGAGGAGATGCTGATGATGAGCTAGTTATATCTATAAATAGTGCTAAACTTTTAGCTTTTGGGTTACAGCCATCTCTAGTTGTTGCATCACTTAGAAATATAAGCTCAATATTTCCCATAGGTACCATAAAACAAAGAGGTAAGCATCTTTATATATCAACTTATAACGGTGAAAAAAATAAAAAAGCGATAGAAGATACTATCATAAGTGTTGGAGATATTAGGGTTCGCATAGGTGATGTGGCTGATGTAGAGTTTAAACTTAGTGATGAATCAGAACTATCTCATTATAATGGTATGAGAAATATATCTATAAATATCACAAAATCAAAAAGTGGTAATGCTATAGCCCTAGTAAAAGATATAAGAGAACTTTTAAAAAGAAAAACACAAGAACATCCAGAGATGAAGTATGAGATATATACAGATACATCTATATGGATTAAAAATCGTTTAAATACTGTTTTTGCAAATATAGCGTTTGGTTTAATGCTAGTTTTTATATCTATGCTTGTCTTTATAAATCGTGGTATAGCTATGGTTGTAGCTCTTGGGATACCTGTGAGTTTTATGATAGGTTTAATAACTACACAAATCATGGGAGATAGTATAAATATGCTTTCTCTTTTAGGTGCACTTATAGCTCTAGGAATGTTAGTGGATGAAGCCATAGTGGTTGCAGAGAATATATATAGACACCTAGAAGAGGGGATGGATAGAAGAGAAGCTGCTATAACAGGGGCTTTAGAGATGTTTCCAGCAGTACTAACTGCAACTTTGACTACTGTTTTTGCGTTTTTACCAATGCTACTTCTTAGTGGGGAGATGGGTATGTTTATAAAAATCATACCTGTTATGATAACTGTACTTTTGTTATCTTCACTTTTTGAGGCATTTTACTTTTTACCACTTCATTCGCATGATTTTTTAAGAGTTTCACATGAAGAGAGTTTTACAAAAAGATTATGGAAAAAGTTAGGTTCATGGCATAGTTCTATTTTGCACTTTGTTTTTAAGAAAAAATGGATCTCTTTAATCATCATAGTTGTTAGTATATTATCTTTAACTTTTGTTCTTATCAAAAATTCAAAATTTCAACTTTTCCCAGATTTTGATACAACTCAAATCTACGTTTATGGGAAGGTAAATATAAATAGTGAACTAAAAGATACTGAAAAAATAATTACAAGATTAGAAAAAAAACTTTTAGCAAATACTAATAAAGATGATTTTTCATCCATAACATCTGTTATAGGTTTTAAAATGGATGCTAAAAATGTGGTAGAAAACGGGGACAATCTTTTTCATATCTTCATAGATTTAAAAGAGAGAGCTCCTGTAAATCTTTTTGATAAGTATATAAGCCCTTATCTATCACTTGAGTATGATGAAGAGCTTTTAACTAGAAAAAATGATGCAGAAAGCATAGCAAAAAAGATAGAGAAGTTAGTAAAGCCATTTAGGTTGCAAAAAGATGGTTCTAAAATGCTTTTTGAGGAGTTAGTTGTCAAAGTTCCAGGAGCTGGGATTGTCGCATCTGATGTGGAGATTAGTTTAAGTAGCATAGATGGTGCTGATATCTTAGTGGGTATAAAAAGCTTAAGAGATGCTATACAGAAGATAGAAGGTGTAAATAATGTCTCTGATGATGCAAACCCTGGTGAGAGAGAGCTTAAACTTCGTGTAAATAGATATGGACAAGAGTTAGGCTTTAGTGAAGAGCTTATCTCTAAAGAGCTTAGGTCATACTACTTAAAAGGTGAGTATGCAAAGATGTTTAATGGTGATGGTCTTATCCGTATAAAGATAGAGAGTGGAGTAAATAAAGATATAAACTCTATAAATAAGATTGAAGTTCAGATACCAAATACTAATAAATTTGTATCTTTGAGTGATATATGTGATTTTAAGATGATACAAGGTTTTGTAGCACTTAAAAAAGAAAATGGTGTTCGTATTAGAACAGTATCAGCATCTTTAAATAAAAAGAAAATAACATCTGCTGAGGTTATGAAAAAACTAGAACCAACCTTTGCAAAGCTTAAAGAAAATGGATATAAAGTTGAGATAAAAGGGGAAGAAAAAGAAAATTCTAAAAATAAAAGAGAGATGATGCAGTCTGCTATCATAGCAATCTTTTTGATTTTTATCACGCTTGTTTGGTTATTTGACTCTATAAAAAAACCTTTGATAGTTATAAGTACTATTCCTCTTGTTTTGCTTGGTGTTTATTTTGGTCATTTGGTTATGGGTATAAATCTAACAATGCCAGGAATGATAGGTATAGTAGGACTAGCTGGTGTTGTTGTAAATGATGGTCTTATAGTTGTAAATTTTATAAAAGATGCAAAAGATACTGAAGAGTTAATGCAAAAAGCTGGAACAAGATTAAGACCTATTATCTTGACATCTTTAACAACTGTTTTAGGATTATCAACACTTATCTTTTTTGCTTCTGGTCAAGCCATGATACTTCAACCTATGGCAATCTCTTTAGGCTTCGGGATAGCTTGGGCAACTATATTAAATCTTATATATGTACCATTGCTCTATGCAGTTGTATTTAAAATTAAAGATAAAGCTAGATAAAGAAAAGTATAAGGAAAAGTTCACTATAATTTCGCCCTACAAAGCGAAAGCTTTTAAAAGTTTAAGTGGGTCTTTAGCTCAGTTGGTTAGAGCCCTCCGCTCATAACGGAGTGGTCATGTGTTCGAGTCACATAGGACCCACCACTTATAATTTTAACTTTTTATTTATTTTCTTCCTTTATTTTTTCTAGATCAGATTTTGATATAATATTCCAATAAGGATTTTATGATGTTTTATAAAGAACTTGGTTTTAAGATTTTATTTTTTGTTTTATTTTTTTGTTTATCAGTATTTTATATTGCATCTAATTTTGTGCAACCTGCACCTATAAAGGAGCTTAGTATTGCAACTGGTTCTGCTACTCAAAATTACTACCAAACAGCATTAAAATATAAAGAACTCTTAGCAAAACAAAATGTAAAATTAAATATTGTGCAAACATCAGGTTCTATAGAGAATTTAGCTTTACTTCATAACTCTAAAGTTGATATAGCTTTCATACAAAGTGGTGTTATAGATGCAAAACAACATAAAAATATACAATCATTAGCAAGTGTTTATTATGAGCCGTTATGGATTTTTTATAAAAACAATGGCTATCTTATGGAGTATATTGTAGAACTTATAAACAAGCGTGTGGGTATAGGCGTAGATGGTAGTGGGACACAATTTTTAGCAAAAAAGATACTAAATGATAATGGTATAACATCTAAAAATACAACGCTAATATCATTATCTAGTGCTGAGGCAAAAAAGAAATTACTTAGTGGTGAAATAGATGCAATGTTTATGGTTACTTCACCTAATTCAAGTTCTGTTGTAGAGCTTTTAAGTAACCCAAATATAGAGTTACTTGGTTTAAAAAGAACAAAAGCATATGAACAAAAATATAAGTTTTTATCTCCTTTAGTTCTTTATGAAGGTACTATAGACTTATATAAAAACTTACCATCAGAAGATAAAAATTTACTCGCTACAACTGCTAACCTTGTATGTAGAAAAGGTTTAAATGATGAGTTGATTCGTATATTTTTAAAACAATTAAAACCTGTTCATGCAAAAGAATCTATCTTTGAAAAAGAAAATGAATTTCCTTCTCTTGAAAATTTAGATACAACTATAGCTAAAGAGGCTTCTAACTACTTAACAAAAGGGGATAGTTGGTTAGAGTCCATTTTCCCTTTTTGGGTTGCATCTCAGATAGATAGATTAAAAATTTTACTCATTCCTTTACTTACTTTATTGTTTCCACTTTTAAAAGGGATTTTACCTTTATATAACTGGAGTATAAGATCTAAGATTTATAAATGGTATAAAAGGTTGGATAAACTTGAATATAGTGGTAGTTTATCTCAAGAAAAAATAGAAGCCTATTTAGAAGAGCTAGCAAAATTAAAAAATGAAGTTCAAGAGCATACAAAAGTACCGTTGTCTTATAAAGGTGAGTACTATAATTTACTTTTACATATAGACTCTGTAGCAAATGAACTTTTGCTAAAAAAAGATTAAATCAACCACCACCAACAAAATCAAGTAATTCAAGTTTATCTTTATCTTTTAGTATATATGTATCCCAACTATCTTGTTTTACTATATTCATATTAACTGCTGCTGCCATCACTTTTCCTTCTAAATATAACTCTTTTAGTACTGCATCTAATGTTGTATTATCTTTAAATTCTTTTTTTTCTTGAGATA
>JAADDU010000105.1 GCA_013153755.1 Campylobacterota bacterium
TAAAAATTGGGATCTATCTACTATATACAAAGTAAATCAAAAAGATTTAAGGGCTTTTATAGGAGATTGTTTTATGTATATAGATAAAAATAATCTTAATAAAAAAGATGTATCCTTTCATTTTTTAGTATCAGATGAAAGAATACTTACAAAATCAGCTAAAATATTTTTAAAGAATAATAAATATATAAAATTTAAAAAAATTTCATTCAAAAATGAGAATAATCAACTTTTAAATATTCCAAATTTTTAAAAAGCCCACTCAAATAAGACTCCAATCTATCAAAAAGAATATTTTTTTTAATCCTAGGAATTTTAATAAATCTAGGTACATCATTTGAAAAATATAAAGATAATTTAGCAGTTCTATTATAGTCATCAACATCAAACTTAACCGGCGTATCAAAGTAAAGATATTCTTTTATTTCAAGTATTTGTGCTACTGAAAGTTTTTTAAATAATGCTTTTACAGAGTCTAAATCTTTTGCTTCAATATCACTGTTATATGTTCTTGAATTTACTTTATATTTTACTTGATATAGTGGCATTTTATTATCCTTTTAATTTTTATAAACAACTATGTTATTTACTTTTGTTATAGGTTTTTTTAGATGAAGTAAATATTGTTTTAATGTTTGTATCACTTCATCTTTATCAAGATTTTTTTTTGGAAACTTCATTGTAAATAGTGATGACTTTTCATCATTATGTACCAAAGCTCTAAGTTCAGCGTCATACTTTTGATCTATAAAATGATCTTCTTCAGGATTTTTATAAACAACTTTTTTTATCATTGTTATTTTAGCATTTGAAAAGGTTTGATAAAAGTCTAATACTTGAATAATACTTTCAGCATAAAATCTAACAGTATCAGTTCTATTTTGTGTCAAAGTTACTTCAAACTCATATAACATCTTTCTACCTTATCTTTTGAACTTGAAGTGCTGTAAGATTATCAAGAAGCACACTTGAAAAGTTTGCTATCTCTTTTTCAGCTGTAAGAGTATATTCTGAAAATTGATTAAGTTGCTCATAAATTTTTGTCCAACTTACACCGGTTGGAATTTTTCCTAAAATATCTTCATAAAGCTTTTTATCTTTCTTTTGCCAAGTTCCGGTTTTGCATTTATGTAGATATAATTGCATTTTTTTATCAGTTTGATTTTTTTCCATTCCAAGTGCAAGATTATCCATATCTCTTTTTTGATTATAAAGCATTTCTTTTTGATGAAGTTGAGAAGAGCTTATTTCTTTACTCATATCATTTGCTATCTTTGTCATTTGTATTCTTTCGTCAGTCGAACCAAGAATATTACTTGCAAATTTAAAAATTTTTGTTACAGCTCCACCAACGATACCTTTACCTTTAAGTTTTGAAACTATTTTTGCT
The DNA here is from genome assembly GCA_013153755.1 of Campylobacterota bacterium. The sequence goes on from JAADDU010000105.1 coordinate 1,391, forward strand.
TTACCGGCAAAGATATATGCTAAATAAACAGCTGAAATATGTTTTAATTTTTCATATAAAAATTGATTTGCTATGAATATAGCTTGATTTCTAATACCGACTTCAAATGTACTTATAGCACTTTGAAGTGCTTCGTCTAAAACTGTTCCGGAATCAAATTGTTTTTTCAAAGGTTCAAATACGTGTTTACTATAAGCATAAATATAATTTGAAGCCAACTCATCCGTAAAATCTTCATAAGAGTTATCTACTATTTGATTTAACTTAGCCATTGTTTAGATCCTTTTTTTCACTTGTTACATCTACTACATAATCGAAAATATTAAAATCGGTACTATTAAATATACCACCTATCGAATTTAAAAACTCATCTTTTACTTCCTCTGCTAATTCAATAATTTCATCAAGAGAGAAAGAATTTGTTTGCTTTTCTACTAAACCGATTTCAGCGTCTTTTCGTGCTTTTGCTTTTGCAGGAGATAATTTTTCACCGGAACTATCCTCTATTTCGCCATTAAGTTCATAATCTGCTAAATCACCCATCTTTTTAAGTTCATCAGTTTGATTTTTAACGCCTACACCTATATCAGCTATATATCCTCTTTTACTGTTTTCTAGTTGTAGATTTGTTATACTTGTTTGAGCTAAAACACTTATATCTTTACTCATAGCAGGAAGTACGGTTAAACTCTTTGCAATAGTTGCACTTGTAGCACTATCACTTATAACTTTATGTTCAAGTATAGAGTTTTCTTTAGATTTTAGTTCTATAAGACCTTTCAAACTCTCATTGATTTGGTGCATACTGTCAGATATCTTTTTGTTTATCTCATTTTGAGTTTTTAGAAGTTTTGCTTGTTCGTGCATAGCTTCTAAAAGTGCGGCATTATTTTTTATCATGATAGAGGTTAAAGGCTCATTTGAACTAGCTTGATTTGTTGCAGGTTGAGGATCCTGTATATTAACTTCCGGAGGAGTATATCTATTTGATGTAAATACACCCTCTACATCATCTTTTAAAGTTGAGTTTGTTAGTTCAAGTGATGTTTCAAGTTCATCAGGTAAACCCGTTAAACTATCATTTAAACTATCCAAGCTTGTAAATAGTTCAGCTTTTCCAAGCTCACTATTTTTCTTGATTGCTAAGACTCCATCATTTGTAAGTATGTATTCATCCGCAGTACTTAAAAAGTCAGAAACTCCATCAGCCATTTTTTGTGTAAGAAGTTTTGAATATTCCTTATACTCTGAAGTTACACCATTATCTAAAATAAAACTGTATCCCATTATTTTGTCTCTCCTGTAAGTGCTTTAAGTATTGCATTCATAATTGTTATAAGTTTGTCAAGTTTCCTATTTGTATCAGCTTGTTTAGATTCTAAGTTAGCCAACCTTTGTTCACATGTCATTTTTTTTCTCCTTTTTTTATTTTACTTATTCTATATCACCAGACCAACAATCTAAAAAACAACAAAATTTTTGTTTTTTTCTCTCTTCCTCTTTTTTTGTGCTATAGCATTAGCTATCATCCTAGCATTTGCATACGCAGCACTTAAAGAAGATTGACTTCCAGCTATATATAGACAATTCATTTCACCGTTATAAACAGCGGGTGAAAAGTTATTAACTTTAAAAGCTTCTTTTATAGTTCCTATATATCCAAGAAAAGAGTAAGAGTAACCATATCCATTATAATTTATATAAAAACTATTATATTGACGACCTTGTCCATCTTGATAATCAACCCAACCAAAACCAGAACTTGTATTTTCAGAATCATTAAAAATAGAAGTTATATCATTAACAATACGATACATTATTGATTGTAAATCTGAAACTGTACGATTATGTTCTATCAAAAAAGAAAGTTCAGAATAATAACCTTTTTTATAAACTGTATGACCACACTCTGATATAGAAGGATCAGTAATAGGATCATATAAATAATGATCCACTGTATCATATGAAGATTGAATACAATTATAATCAAAATAATATTCAATAGCCACTATAACTCCTTAAACTCTCTATGATAATTTATTCTATTATGAACGGTTCGCCAAGTTAGCTTTGCTTTTCTTGCTATGTTCACTTTTGTTAGAGGTTTATTGTTTCTTATTAGATAACACATAGCATAAAAGATTTCTATATCATTTTGTGAGAGTTTTCTTTTCATTATGCAGCCTTCTCAAGATAGTTTTTTGCATATTTGAAATCTTTATCATCTTTTATATGCTCTAGTTTGTCTTGAAGCTTTGTAAATATTTCAAATGCTTTAGCTTTATAATCTATATCTACGACCATTCCGTATTCTTCTACTATTTTGGCTTGTTTTACATAGTTTACAAGTAGTTTTTTCTTTAAAAAGTCATATATAGTTATATGTTCGTGCTGTCTTAAATCCATTTCAAAGTTATCAAATACTTCGTTTATCTTTGTAGGGTCTCCTTCACCAAGCTTGAAAGCTGTATTTAAAAAAGCTTTTAAAAATCTAATTGGTAATCTCTCATCTTTGTTATCTAATTTTTTTATAGGAAGTAATTGACTTGCTATTTCGTTATCCCAATATTTTACCTCATTCCAAAAATGAAACCTATTTTCGTCTTTTTCGGCTCTATAAAAGATTTGTCTTATGCTGTCAGGTTTTAAATCTCCGTCAACAACTCTAAAAAGTTCACTCTCTTTTAGATCAACAAATCTTATCTTATCAGTTGCATATCCCCAAAGTTTGCTTATTCTTTCAAAAAAGTATAGAACTTCATCTTCTATATTGTCTTTCATAAATCTTTTAAGATATGCTCTTCTATATTGAACTTCGTGTCGCCACACTTGTATATCCGGATCAAGCTCGTTATAATCATTCATTATCCATTTTTGTATTATGAATGATTTTGATACATTGTTTTTTACTTCATTTGTTTTATCATATATTCTAAATACAAAGTCACCGGAACCAAAAAAGAAACCGGTTATTTTATTAAATCTCGTATATTCGTTAAATTGCATAAATGTAGTAGATTTGAACATATGTTTAAATCTATGTTTATCTAAAGATGTATATCTAATTCCCATAACATCAGTTGCTAAGTCTATTCTGTTTAATAGAACTTTAAAGTTATCTTTTGTTGAGTTTAAAAGATTATTTAAGATATTTATTATAGTTTCATATGCTTTTTTGTGACCTAGCTTAAATAGAAAATGAGCTCTAAAATCTACTGTTATTTGAGCAGAGTTAAAATCATTTGCTCCATAGCCGTATGAAGCTAAGAATAGAGTAAAATCCTCCGTTTCTAAAGTGTATTTATAACTTGAAGTTGATTTACTGTACATCTTCCAACGACCAAAGTATTTATCATTGTAGTTTAACTCAAAGATCTCGAAGTCTTGACCGAAAGCGTCATTGTTAAGTTTTGCTTTATCCTTGTAATCTTGAAGATAGTAAAGAAACTTATCGTATCTCATATAGACATCTAAGTCTCTTATAATAAAAGAGGTTCTTAGTGTATCCACACCTTGGTGGACAATTCTAAGTTGGTCGTGGTTAATCTTCATATCTTTATCTCCTTTGGTTGTCACGGGTAAACCCCTTGTCAAAACGGGTCGGGGTTAATGCCCTTTCCTGATATACAGAAGAATAGAATTTTATAAACTGATCCCAAAATCAAAGGTATTAATTTTGGGCTAAGTTTAAAAATTCATGAGCTGTTTATCAGGAAAAAGCAAAAATAAGGCAGTATCCTTTTAGGTGGATAGTGCCTTAGTGGATTGAAAAGCTTTGCAGCTTAAAACTCTAGTTGATAGCCTCAAATCTGTTAAATTTAACATCTAAAGAACTAAAATTGTTTATAGTTCTTACTCCGATAGTTCCGTAGCCTACAAATCTTTTACCAATCTCTAGTTGGTTAAATTGTTCTCGTTTTACTCTGATAGCTAAGCTTCCACCTACAAAATCGATATCAGCATAATAGGAATCGTCCCATCTTAATGGCTCTCCGGTGCTTGGATCTATCATTATATTTCCGTCTTTATCAAGTTTCTCTTTTCCGGCAACTACTTTTAAATCTTGAATTATAAAAGCTAGTTTTACTTCGTTTAACTCTCTTTGTCTAAGTCTTGCTTCGATTAGCTCTTGCATTTTACTTTCCGTAAACTCATCGTGTGTTACTACTTTTGGTGGTTGTTTGTCAGTTGGTTTTGACATATCTTGCTCCTTGTAAAAATTTAAAATTAAAGATACTCATTGAGTATCCTTGACTTTAAGTTTTTGTTGTTTGATTTGTTCTTGTAGTTTGAAATAGTACTTTAGGGTTATCATACTGCTTGTAAAAACACTTTTTTTCATCTTATGCCTCCTCTAGGATTTTATCTATGACATTTTTTGAAGTTTCAGGAACTTTAGTTATATATTTATGTGTTATTGATATATCACTA
>JAADDU010000158.1 GCA_013153755.1 Campylobacterota bacterium
TAATAGCTTGCTTTGTTTGAAAATTTGCTAAAATCCATAATGCTAAGAAACCTTCTGAAAATCTATTTAAAATATTTAATGAAAATTCTTCAAAGTTATTGTAGCCACTTAGCTCATATAGTTTTATGATAAGTTCTAGTGTTTCTTGTAGATGCACAAGTGGAACCATAGAAAATAACATCCTACCTATACTAAGACCATCCGTATGAACTGCTCCTATAAAAATTCTAGCACCACCTTCTGTATCTCCAAAGTTATTCGTTTTTAGACCTATTAGCCCTATATCTGTATGTCGATGTCTTCCACACCCTTTTGCACATCCTGAAAAACCTATGGTTATACCATGCTCACTTATCTTATCTAGTGGTAAGTACTGAGTCTCATTTTTTATGCTCCAAACTGCATAAGGGCATAGATTTCCTGCACAAGTTATGATTGTAGAGCTTTTTTTAGGTGCTTTAAAAGGGGTTGATGGTTCTTTTAAGCCAAATAGGTAGATATTTTGGTCTATGCCAAGTCGGATTTCTAAGTTTTCTTTTGTTGCAAACTCAGCTATCTCTTTCATCTCATCTGCATTTAGTCTTGCAAAGTCTGTTTGATAACAAAATGAGTAAGTACCATCTTTTAAAAGCTCATTTTTAGAAAATGTTACTTTTTCAAGTTGTAATTCTCCAGCACCAACAAAAGGTTTTTTATACTCTTTTTGGATAAGCTCTTTTAGTGTATCCATCCCTTTTTCTTCTATCATATAAAAAAGTCTTGTTTTTGAGCGAGAATAACGAGAGCCGTGAAGGTAAAAAGCTTCTACAAATGCTTTAAAAAAGTCAAAAACTTCATCTTTGAGTAAAAATATATCTGCATCTTGAGCTATCTCTGTGTTTTTTCCACCCATATATACATTAAACCCATAAACACCATCTTTTTTAGCAAGAGCAAAGTAAAGGTCATTTGCAAAAAACGAAGTAACACTAGCACGATTTCCAGAAACACCTATGCTAACACGGCGTGGAAGCATACCAACATAACGAGGATTTTGAACTATATAATCTTGCATTCTCATTATGATAGGATAAGTTTCTATCTCATTATATCTGCCTCTTCCATCGTAAACATTTGTGACTATATTTCGTATGTTATCTCCAAAACTTTGCCATGTTGTAAGGTTGCAAGAGTTTAGTTTTTTCCAAATCTCTAAAACATTATCAGCTTCAAGGTCATGAAGTTGAAGTCCAGCTCTAGCAGTTATAACTATGGTTAAATCATAATCTTTTACAACCTCTGCAATATGTAAAAACTGCTCATTTGTTAGTCTTCCAGCTGGAACTCTGATACGCATAGTAAATTCATCTTCTAAGAAGTCTGTTGTAAAGATACCAAAATCTTGAAGATAAAATCTATCTCCCTCTCCAAGGTTTTCAAAATCTAGCTCCTCAAACTCAGCAAAATAATCATATGGTTTAAGTCTAGCTTTGTATCTCTCACGCTTATTTAGTTTAGAATCTAAATCTTCTTTTTGCATTAAATCACTCCAAAAAATATTGGTGTGATTTTACCATATTAAGTGCTATAATTACATTATGAATACAAAAATAGATAAAATTTTAACAATTTGGCATAAACATTTTGAGGATGAAGAATATCAGTACTCGGAGTTTGAAAGTTCAGATATAGAGTACTTTGTTGGTTGTATGCTTTATAACCATTTTGAGTTTGAAAAAGCACTAAAAACTATGAAAACTATAGATCTGTCTTATGATTTTTTAGTTTCTTCTAAAGAGAGTTATGATGAAGTACTATCTATCATAAAGTCTATAAAGATAGAAGAAGAGATACAAAAGATAAAGTTTTTACAAGAGTTTATAGAGTTATCTAAGAGTAAATATAGTTCTGATGAACTTTATCTTTTAAATCGTTTAGAACAGCATGTTAATGGTGTTTTAGATAGGTTTAAAAAAGATCAAGAGTGTGAAAAAGTGGATTTTGTAGCTACTAGAACTAAACCAAAAAACCCATTGTTAAGGTAGTATAGATGCAAAAATATATGATAACATCAAGAGAGTTCTATACAGATACTCCAGCAGTTTTTAGAGCTATCTTACATGAACAAATGCAAATACATCAACCAAATTATGTTCTTTATAGAGATAAGTCAAATCCTGATTATGATTTGCAAGCAGAGTATCTTGTTCAAGTATGTTCTCAGTTTGAAAATGTAAAGAGTTTTTTACACCAAAAACCAACTTTAGCAAAGGATTTGGGGGCAACAGGAGTGCATCTAACTTCAAAACAGTTTGATAAGATAACTGAGGCTAAAGAACTAGGTTTAGAAGTTATCATAAGTACACACACACATGAAGAAGTGCTAAAAGCTCAAAAATTAGGGGTAGATGCAGTGACATATAGCCCTATATTTGCATCTAAGGGTAAAGGAGAAGCAAAAGGTATAGAAAATCTAGTAGAGCTTTTAGAAAAATGTGATGTTAAAGTTTTTGCTCTTGGTGGTATAATTAATAAAGAGCAGATAAAAGAGATAGCAAAAACATCTAGTTATGGTTTTGCTTCTATTCGTTATTTTTATTAACTTATTTATATAGTTTTTTATCATAAAGATAGTTTAGTACAATTATAAAAGCACTTAAATCTTTTTCTAACTTTTCATCATGTTTTGTTAGTTTTAGATGCTTATCTTCATATAAAAATGTAAAAGGTGCTTTGTTTGGTACAACAACTGCCACTTTATCTTTACTTCTAAGTGCATAAAATGAGTTAAACTGCATCAAAGCTATATCACGTTTTTTATCGCTAAATATAGAGTGTCCCATGATAGGATAGCTCAAATCATCTATACCTATCAAATCTAGTGCAGTAGCAAGTACATCTGGTTGTGTTGATACTTTGTCAAATGCATAAGGTTTTATATCTCCACCAACTATAACTGCTGGGATTTGAAACATATTTACAGGTACCATATCTTTACCATAAACTCTTACATTATGGTCAGCCGCGATAACAAATACAGTATCTTTGTAGTAAGGCTCTTTTTTCGCTAACTCTATAAGTCTTCCTATGGCAAAATCAGCGTATTTTATGGCATTTTTAACACTTTTTTTCTTAATACCATCTATGAGTTTTATCTTGTTGTCTGGAAAGTCAAAAGGGGAGTGGTTTGAAGTTGAAAAGATAACACTCGCAAATTTTTGATGTTTTTTATGAAGCTTTTTGAACTCCTCATTTGCTCTTATGACAACTTCCTCATCACAAACACCCCAAGTACCTGTAAATTTTGGGTTTTTAAACTTTGGTTGGTCTATAATCTCATCAAATCCATTTCCTAAAAACCAGCCTTTCATGTTATCAAAACGGCTCTCTCCACCATATATAAAAGAGGTATGATATCCACAAGGTTTTAGTACTTTAGCAATCGTAAAATAATCTTTTTGAGATTTGTTTCTCTTAACTACCCCTTTACCTGGGATGGAGAAATTCCCAGCTACCATACCTGCTATACCCCTTACACTTCTAGTTCCATTTGAGTAAAGGTTTGTAAATAAAATTCCCTCTTTAGCAAGTGCATTTAGATGTGGTGTTATACCAGCTTCTCCACTAGTTGCCTCAACAAATTGAGCACCTAAACTCTCTTGTAAAAATATAACTAGATTTTTTGGCTCTTTTGTTTTGAAGTGTGTACTTTCTAACCTTTTTAATGTTAATGAATTTTCTATATTTGTGATATTTAAGCGTTTTTTCACTCTTGTCATAGCTTCATTTATATCCATTTTAGGATACTGCTCCATGATGCGTTTACCACCATGCTTAGCATTTATATACATAGCATAACCGATAGAGTAGAGGGAGTTTTTTGTTATCTCATTTATAGTTCTATCTGATGAATACATTGCATCTGATATATTTGCAGGTCTATGTCCAAATGATGAACGAATACCCATCAAGATAAGAAGTGCAAGTGGAATAAAAAGTAAGATTCTTTTAAAATAGTCTATCTGAAGCACTGCATCTAATCTATCTTTATACTTTTTTAAGTAAATATATATAAATGAACTTATAACTATAAATGCAAAGATAAGTTCTAGTTTATACTCTGCAAATATCATTTCAAAAACTTTTTTAGGATACTCTAAATACTCTACAAAAAGGTAGTTTGGTCGTACATCATACTGAGCCATAAATGGAAAAGTTGCTATCTCCATATAGATTAAACATGAGAGTATGATTAGAAAATAGTATTTTAAAAATGTATCTATAATCTTAGTTAATCTTTTTGGAGATAAAGTCAGTAAAATAGTTGGAATAATAAGTAAGATAGAAGCGACTATGGTATCTATACGAAGACCATATATAAATGTTAAATAATAATCTATGTCACATGAAGTAAATTTATCAAAATATATAAAAAAGAGGAGAAGTCTTCCTATAAAAAAGATACTAACTAGTGAAAGATAGTACTTAAAAAGTTGCTTGATAAGTTGCATAAAACTCCTCTTTTTATTTACTCTTGATTACTTTAATTCACCCCAATTTTGCCCTATATTTAGACTTGCTTTTAGTGGAATACTAAGTTTATATATATCTTGCATGATTTGTTGAAATCTTTCACCAATACTATCTGCAACCATTGCATCTACTTCAAATATAAGCTCATCATGTATCTGTAAAAGCATCTTTGCATTAAGCTTTTCATCTTTTATGACTTTTGCTATCTCATTCATGCTAAGTTTTATCAAGTCAGATGCACTACCTTGAAAGATGGTATTTACTGATTCTCTATCGTAAGCTGCCTTAAACATACCAGATGCATTTTCATAGTCAAAATAGCGTCTTCTTTTTAAGAGTGTTTCAACATATCCAACCTCTCTAGCACTATCAACGATGGAGCGAAAATACTGTTTTATACTTGGAAATGATTCAAAATACTTCTCTATAATCTCTTTTGCTTCTTTTGTGCTAATATCTAGAGTTTGAGATAGTTTTTTTTGTCCCATCCCATACAAAAGACCAAAGTTTACTGTTTTTGCTATAGCTCTTTTACTCGGTGCTTCCTCTTCTCCAAAAAGTGCTATGGCAGTTTGTAAGTGTATATCTAAGTTGTTATTAAAAGCATCTACTAAAGTTGCATCTTGTGAGAAATGAGCTAGTAGTCTAAGCTCTATTTGTGAGTAATCTATACCTATGAGTTTTTTGCCCTCTGGTGCTACAAAAGCTTCTCTTATCTTTAATCCAAGTTTACTTCTAGCTGGTATGTTTTGTAAGTTTGGATTTTTAGAACTTAATCTACCAGTGGCAGTTCCTGTTTGAACAAAAGATGTATGTATACGAGCATCTTTATCTTCTTGTGCTAGTTTTAAAAGTGGCTCTATATATGTAGAGTAGAGTTTATAAACTTCACGATATTCTAGGAGTAGGGGGATTATCTCATGTGTATCTTTTAGTGAGCTTAAAACTTGCTCATTTGTTGAGTATCCTGTTTTTGTTTTTTTACCAACAGGTAAAGATAGTGTTTCAAATAAAACTACACCAAGTTGTTTAGTAGAGTTTATGTTAAATTCACTTCCTGCTAAGTTATGTATCTTTGTTGTGAGGTTTGTTAGAGTTTCTTTTACTTCAACTAAAAACTTATCTAAAAACACTGCATCTAAATGTATGCCATCTTTTTCCATCATAAGAAGTGTTTTTATAAATGGTGTTTCAATCTTTTGTGCATGGGTAATTAGATGCAGTGCATTTTGAAGTTTTAGCTTTTGGTTAAAAAGATGAAAGAGAGCAAGTGTTAAGCTCACTAAAAGATA
>JAADDU010000010.1 GCA_013153755.1 Campylobacterota bacterium
TTTTTATTTTTTGAAATTTTTTTATCTATCAAATCTACTATTAAGTCTATTTTTTTATCATTAAAAGTAAGACCCATCTTCTCTTGCTCTGGAGTTGCAAAAGCAGGTATGCCATTTACCTCTAAAACTATATATTCCTCTTTTTCTATGTCATAAATGATATCTACACCACCAATATCTACACCTGTAACTTTGCAAGCTTTTATAGCGATATCTATAATCACATCATTTGCCTCACGAGTAAAAACACTACCACCACTTGTAACATTTGTACGCCAATCTGTTCCACTCGCTTTTCGACCATAACAACTTACAAATTTACCATCTACTATGTCAACTCTAAAGTCTGTGTTGTCATATTTGATAAATTTTTCAACATAAAAATATCTTAAATCCATCTGGTTTAAAAATGGCATCAACATATCAAGGTTCGCTTCACTCTCTATCTTAGTAAGACCTACTCCACCCCAACCATCTGTTGGTTTATAAACCATTTTATCCCACTTTTTTATAATCTTTTTAAGTTCTTGACCATTATCTCTATGACACAATTTATAATCTGCTGTTTGGATACCGTTGTTTCTCAACACAAATGCTGTATGAAATTTATCTTCAGTTAGTGCAAAAGATTCATAAGAATTAATCATAGGGATAACACGATTTAGTGCTTGATACAAATACATTTGATACTGAGTTTGTTCCCCTGCATTATATGAAAAGAACAAATCTAATTTATCTACTTTTAAATCACCATGTAAGATATGCCCATTCTTTGCTATACAATCATGGAGTCTTACATTGTTTATGGTTTCAATATCTCTGTCTTTTAATTTTTTAATAATTTTCTTTTGTATTTTATCTCCACCACCATTACCATATAACCACATACCTATTTTTCTTTTTGACATCTAAAATCCTTTAAAATTCTAATTTATCTACAAAATGAATAAACAATTTTTTACTCAACTCAATTCTATCTTCAAAACTTTGTTTTAAAGCTCTCTCTTTTATTGTGTGGTCACCATCACCATAAGGTCCAAAACCGTCCAATGTAGTCACCCCACTAGAACTAACAATATTTGCATCACTAACACCACCTCTTTCTTCATACTTTATAGATGAGGCTGTGATTTTTTCTATACTTTTTATCAAAGATAAAGACTCTTCACTTGTTTGCATCACATCTCTTTGTATCCCACCACTAAGCTGAGAATATGTACCATGCACATAAGATTTTTTTACTATCTCATTGATAGAGTGTAAGACTCTATCTCTTTCTTGTGAGTTTTTATATCTAAGTTCAAAAATCATAGATGCATTTGGTGAGATTGTATTTGCACCTATTCCACCCTCTATCTTACCTACATTTACTGTTGTACCTTTAGTTAGATCTGTAAGTTTTACTAACTCTTGTAGTTTATAAGAAGCTTCTAAATTTGCATCGTGTCCATCTGCATAATGGTTACCAGCATGAGCAGCTTTACCCTCAATATCTATAAAAAATGTACCAACACCCTTTCTTGCAGTTACAACTTCCATCTCTTTTCCAGCTGCTTCATATACAAAACAGTAGTCATATTTAGATGCCAACTTAGCTGTAAGGTGCTTAGAATCATCACTTCCTGTCTCTTCATCACTTACTAAAAGCATATCTATATTTTTAATTTTTATGCCACTTTTTTTAAGTTCTCGCAAGGCTTGAAGTGCAACTATATTTCCACCTTTCATATCACATACACCAGCTCCATACACCCACTCATCATCTTCTGTGTAATCTTCAAATTCATCAGGTGGAAAAACAGTATCTAAATGACCAAGTAACAAAACTCTTTTTCCATTTTGAATATATTTTGAAGTGTAATATCTATGATTTCCTATAAGCTCCCGTTCAAATATCTCTACACTAAAATCTAACTCTCTAAACCAACCATCAAAAAGCTCACCAACTTTATCAACCCCTAATTTGTTTTTAGTATATGAATTTATCTTAACAATATCTTTCAAATCACTAAAAAAATCCATCTTTTACCTACCTTTACTAACTAGAGTGATTGTACTATATGTTTATTTAAAGTTTATTGTTATAAGCTAAGTTTTAAAAAAAAAACAAAGTAGAATAATCTATGAAAAATAATTTACTAAAAGAGTTTATATATGGAGTTGTAACTGCACTTTTTTTTAGTGCTTTTATATATTTTGAGCATTTTGGATTAACAGCTAAACTCCTAAATACAATTTTTGCCATTAGCTCCTTAGCTCTATTTTTATACATACCAAAAAAATCTATACTTATAGCTGGTTTTCTTATTGGTCTTTTATGGTTTTACTGGATAGGTTATAGTTTTAAATATCAAGGTGTTGGTTATATGACACCTATTATTACATTTGGCTTTGGCATTATTTATATGCTGTTTTTTGGTATTTTAGCTTTTACAAACAATGTTTTTATAAGAGCTATACTACTCTTTTTACTTAGTTTTTTTCAGCCATTTGACTGGAATTGGTTACAAATAGAACTACCTTTTGTAGATAGTTACATAGGTGTTTTCAAGTATCAACTTGCCATAGTTTTATTTTCTTTAGCTCTTGTCAAATATACAAAAAAAACTTATAAATTTCTTCCATTAGCCTTAATCCTTTTAGCTATAAATTTTAATCCACCTGTACAAAAAGATGCTCCCCTAAAAATAAAACTTATCCAAACAGATATAAAACAAGATGAGAAATGGTTAGCAGAAAGTTTAGTACCAACTATCTTATTAGGATATAGGGAGATAGGAAATGCTATAAAACAAAAATATGATGTTATTGTTCTACCAGAATCATTTTTCCCACTCTATATGAATAAAAACCAAAAACTTATAGATGAACTTTTAGTATTATCTAAGAAAATAACTATAGTTACAGGCTCACTTTTAAGAGAAGATTCTAAAAACTACAATGTAACTTATAAATTTGAAAATGGTAACTATAAAATAGCAAAAAAACTAGTTTTAGTTCCATTTGGAGAGTATATACCACTGCCAAAATTTGCACAGAAATTTATAAATGATACTTTTTTTAGTGGTGCTAGTGATTTTGTAACTGCTAAACACCCTACAGATTTTTATATCAAAGGGGTTAAATTTAGAAATGCCATCTGTTATGAAGCCACATGTCAAGAGATATATGAAGGAGATGTCAAGTTTGTAATCGCCACTAGTAACAACGCTTGGTTTACTCCATCTATAGAACCAACATTACAAAAACTTCTAATGCAATATTATGCTAGAAAAAATGGAGTCACTATATACCATAGTGCTAATTATAAGGGAACAGGAATCATAAAATAATAAACTTCTTGGTATAATGATAAAAAACAAATTATAAGTAAAAGGTATGCTATATGTTAAACCTTAAAAATCCAGACCTTTATAACAACCGTGAATTATCATGGTTACAATTTAATACAAGAGTTCTAAAACAAGCTCAAGATGATTCTCTTCCATTACTCGAAAGACTAAAATTTTTAGCTATATATGGAACTAATTTAGATGAATTTTATATGATAAGAGTAGCTGGACTAAAAAAACTGTTTTCTGCTGGTATTATAGTTTCAGGAGCTGATAAACTCACTCCCATGCAACAACTTCGTGAAATAAGAAAATACTTACACCAAGAACAACAAGTTCTAGAACATTGCATGAGTGGTATTTTAAAAAAACTTGAGAATGAAGGTATATATATAAAACTTTTTAATCAAGTAAACCAACATGAAAAACATACTTTAAATAGATACTTTTATGAAAATATTTATCCAGTTATTATCCCTATTGCTGTAGATGCAACACATCCTTTTCCCCATCTAAACAATCTAAGTTTTGGACTCATTGTAAAACTTAGTGATTGTGATAATGAAAGCATAGAGAGGTTTGGAATCATAAGAGTACCTAGAGTTTTAAGTAGATTTATAGAGCTTGGAAATGGGACATATATACCTATAGAATCTCTAGTAGCAGAACATATAGAAGACCTTTTTCCTGGATATAATCTTATAAAATATGCCTCTTTTAGAGTCACAAGAAATGCAGATATTGCTATAGAAGAAGAGGAAGCTGATGACTTTATGGAGATTCTTGAAGAGGGTTTAAAACTTCGCCGTAAGGGAGAAATGGTAAGACTTGAGATAGGAAGTGATTCTGATAAAGAGATAATTAACTTTTTTAATCGTCATACAAATGTTTTTAGTGATGATATATACAAATTTCACACCTTTTTAAATCTCTCTAGTTTATGGCAGATAGTTGGTAACAAAAACTTTGCACACCTTTTAGCATCACCATTTAAGCCAAAGACACTTCCTCCTTTTGATACAGATGAAAATATATTTACAACGCTAGAAAAACAAGATATTTTAATGTACCACCCTTATGAAAGTTTTGAGCCAGTTGTCAAACTAATTCAAACTGCTGCAAAAGACCCTGATGTTGTCTCAATCAAGATGACACTTTACCGTTCAGGAACAAATTCACCTATAGTTCGTTCCCTTATGGATGCTAGTGAGTCTGGAAAACAAGTAACTGTTATGGTTGAGTTAAAAGCAAGATTTGATGAGGAAAACAACCTTATCTGGGCGAAAGCACTTGAAAAATCTGGAGCACACGTTATCTATGGAATCAAAGGCTTCAAAGTTCATGCAAAAGCCACACTTGTTACAAGAAGAAAAAATGGTAAACTAAAACAGTATGCACACTTAGGTACAGGAAACTATAACCCTGCAACTGCTAAGATATATACAGATATGAGTTATATGACAAGTAAAGATGAAGTTACAAATGACTTGACAAAATTTTTCCATTTTCTTACAGGGTTTAGTAAAAAAGGTAAACTTGATGAACTTTATATGGCTCCATCACAAATCAAAACTAAAATCTTATCTCTTATACACAATGAAACAAGGAAAGGTAAAGATGGTCAAATCATAGCAAAAGTAAACTCTTTGGTTGATGAAGATGTGATTCGTGCATTATACAAAGCTTCTCAAGCCGGTGTAAAAACTGACCTTATAGTTCGTGGAATCTGCTGTCTAAAACCAAATATAAAAGGTGTTAGCCAAAACATTAGAGTTATCTCGATACTAGGTAAATATCTTGAACATCCAAGGGTATTTTACTTTAAAAATGATGCTACACAGGTTTATATATCTTCAGCTGATTGGATGCCTAGAAACCTAATCAGAAGGATAGAGTTGCTAACTGCCATAAAAGATGAAGAAGCTAAGAAAAAAATAATACAAATCATAAAGTTACAATGTAGCGATAATATGTTAGCACATGAACTACAAAGTGATGGTTCATATATAAAGGTAAAACATCAAGATGGACAGAGAGTTATAAATAGCCACAAACTACTAGAAGAATTTGTAAACAAAATTTCAAAAGCAAGTAAAAAAGAGACACAAAGAAGTGTGGAACAAATTATTTCACGTTTATTTATGGAGAGTTAAAATGATATACAACTACAAAGATTTAAAACCAAAACTTGGTGAAAATACATGGGTAGCAAATAGTGCTGATGTTATAGGAGATGTTGAGTGTGGAGAGGATTGTTCCATCTGGTTTGGAACAGTTATAAGAGGGGATGTACATTATATCAAGATAGGTGATAGAGTAAGTGTACAAGATTTAAGTATGGTACATGTAACACATCACAAAAAAGCTGATAGAAGCGATGGAAATCCAACTATCATAGGTGATGATGTAACTATAGGTCA
>JAADDU010000003.1 GCA_013153755.1 Campylobacterota bacterium
GTATCTGGAGACAGTATAACGAACAAAACAACTATAAAGAGATGTTGGCAAAATATTGCCAAATGGATATTTTAGAGTTTATAGAAGATGAAAAAGTTTTATATGGTGTTTTAAAAGCAAAACTTACAAAAAAAGAGTTAAAACTTTTTGCTATGGATAGTGCAAACATCTCAAATGATGAGCTAAAAGAAACATTATCTTTGGATGATAAAGAGTTAGAAAAAGCAAAATTTAAACTATACAAAAAACTAAAACAAGATAAAACAAGACTAAATTTTAGAGCAAAATCTATTCAAGAATAAGGAGACATGATGACACTATACCCAGCGATTGATTTAAAAGATGGAAAAGCAGTTCGCCTTACAAAAGGGCTTATGGATAGTGCTAAGATATACTCTGATGAGCCTTGGCAATTAGTAAAAACATTTGAAGATATGGGTGCTACATGGGTGCATCTAGTTGATTTAAACGGTGCATTTGCAGGTGAGCCTAAAAACCTTGAACAAATTATCAAGATAAGACAAAACACTAATGTAAAATTAGAACTTGGTGGTGGAATTCGTGATGAAGAAACCATTAAAAAGATGTTAGAAATTGGGATAGATAGAATCATACTCGGTTCTATTGCAGTTAAAAACCCACAGTTTGTTAAAGATATGGCATCCAAATACCCTATAGCTGTTGGAATAGATGCAATAGATGGTTTTGTAGCAGTTGAGGGTTGGGGAGAAGTATCTTCTATGAGGGCAACTGATTTAGCCAAAGAATTTGCAAATGCAGGTGTTGAAGCTATCATTTGTACTGATGTTGGTAAAGATGGAACACTTAGTGGTGTTAATGTTGAATTTACACTTGATATTGCAAGAGCAAGTGGTGTTAGTACTATTGCAAGTGGTGGTGTTAAAGATGAAGAAGATATAAAAGCACTTATAGAGACTGATGAAGTTGATGGTGTTATTATCGGTAAAGCTTACTATGAGGGAACATTAGACTTACCTAAAATGTTTAAACTTCTTACTTAATAATAAAAAAAACAAAATTTAGCTACAATATAGGTTATAAATTTTATAAATATTTTTTTAAAGGATTTCAATTGAAATTACTTGTTGTTGATGATAGTTCTACAATGCGTCGTATTATAAAAAACACTTTAGCTCGTTTAGGCTATAAAGATATACTAGAAGGTGCTGATGGTGTTGAGGGTTGGGCTCAAATGGATGCTAATCCAGATATAGATATGCTAATTACTGACTGGAATATGCCAGAGATGAATGGTCTTGAACTTGTTAAAAAAGTTCGTGCTGATGAGCGTTTTAAAGATACTCCTATCATAATGGTAACTACAGAGGGTGGTAAAGCAGAGGTTATTACTGCACTTAAAGCTGGTGTAAACAACTACATAGTTAAACCTTTTACTCCTCAAGTTCTAAAAGAAAAACTTGGCGCTGTAATGGGTGTTTCTTAAGGATGCAAGAGTACTACTACGAGCTAGTAGTTAAAGTTTCATCTTACAAAGAACTTTTTGCTGACTTTTTAGCAGATACCATACCTGTGGCTTTTGAAGAGACAGAGGATGGTTTTATTATAAGAAGTGAAGATGAACTTAATACTATTGTATGGGGTCTTGAGCAGTTTAGAGAAGCTTTACAAAAAGCACTTAATGAGACTATAGAGTTAGAATCTAACATACAAAAACTTCAAAATAGTGACTGGGTAAAGCTTTATCAACAAAGTATAACTCCCCTCGCTATAGATAAGTTTTATATCCATCCAACTTGGGATGAGCCAAATCCAGATTTGATTAATATTGTTATAGATCCTGCTTTAGCTTTTGGTACAGGACATCATCCAACAACAGCTTCAGCACTAAAAGCGATTTCAAAGTATGTAAAAGAGGGGGATTCTCTTATAGATGTTGGCTGTGGTAGTGGGATTTTATCTATAGCAGGACTTAAGTTAGATGCAGTGGTTGATGGATGTGATACAGATATAATATCAGTTGAAAATAGCATACAAAATGCAAAATTAAATAATTTAGAATTTTCAAGTATATGGGAAGGTTCATGTTCTAAGTCTAGCAAAAAGTATGATGTAGTTGTTGCAAATATAGTAGCAGATGTACTTACATTTATAGCAAAAGATTTAAAAACAGCTCTAAAAGATGATGGGATTTTAATCTTATCTGGAATATTAGACAAATACGAAACAAAAGTTTTATCTTTTTATAAAGATTTTAACATTATCGAGAGAATAGCAATAGATGAGTGGGTAACACTTATTTTAAAAAGAAAATAGGAAAAGAGAAAACAATATATGGCAAACAATAGCAATAATAATAAAAATGATAATTTTTTTAATAATAACCCACTAATTACATTTGCAATATTTTCTGTAGTAATTATAATGGTCTTTAAAGCACTTGTAGGTGATGGTTCAGGATTGAATATAACAGATAATTCAAACCAAACAAGAAGAACAAAACAAGTAAGTTACTCTGAACTTAAAAATCTAGTTGAAAGCAAAAGCCTTACAAAAGTTGAGATAGGTCAAAGCTATATCAAAGCAAAAAGTAAAGATGGGATGCTTTATACAACTAGAATCGTAAGAGGCGATAATAAACTTGTAGAATTATTAGATAAAAACAACATAGAATATCAGGGATTTAGTGAAACTAACTGGTTTACTGAGATGTTTGGCTGGCTATTTCCTTTCCTTATCATCATAGGTATCTGGATGTTTTTTGCAGGTAGAATGCAAAAAAGTATGGGTGGTGGACTTCTTGGTATGGGTAACTCTAAAAAGATGGTTAATTCTGAAAAACCAAAAACAAAGTTTGATGATGTAGCTGGAGTTGAAGAAGCAAAAGAGGAAGTTCAAGAGATAGTGGACTTTTTAAAATATCCTGCTCGTTATGTTGAGATAGGTGCTAAAATTCCAAAGGGTGTTTTACTTGTAGGAAGCCCAGGTACTGGTAAGACTCTTTTGGCAAAAGCAGTTGCTGGGGAAGCTGATGTTCCATTTTTCTCTGTAAGTGGTTCAAGTTTTATAGAGATGTTTGTTGGTGTTGGTGCAGCAAGAGTTCGTGATCTGTTTGAACAAGCGAAAAAAGATGCTCCTAGTATAATTTTTATAGATGAGATAGATGCAATAGGTAAAAGTCGTGCTGCTGGTGGTATGATGGGTGGAAATGATGAGAGAGAACAAACTCTAAACCAACTTTTAGCTGAGATGGATGGATTTGGAACAGATACACCTATCATTATCTTAGCTGCTACAAATAGACCAGAGGTACTAGATCAAGCACTTCTTCGTCCTGGTCGTTTTGACAGACAAGTTTTAGTAGATAAACCAGACTTTGAAGGTCGTGTGAAAATCCTAAAAGTTCACATGAAAAATGTAAAAATGGATAAAGATGTAGAGATAGAGGAAGTTGCACGTTTAACTGCTGGTCTTGCTGGTGCAGATTTAGCAAATATAGTGAATGAAGCAGCACTTTTAGCTGGTAGAAAAAGTCAAAAAACAGTCAAACAACAAGATCTTTTTGAGTCAGTTGAGAGAGCTATTGCAGGTCTAGCTAAAAAGTCTCGTCGTATAAACCCTAAAGAGAAAAAGATAGTAGCATACCATGAGAGTGGTCATGCACTTTTAGCTGAAACAACAGATGGTGCTAAACAAGTTTCTAAAGTTTCTATAGTTCCTCGTGGTTTAGCTGCCCTTGGATACACTCTAAACAAACCTGAAGAAAATAAATTTATGATGCAACGCCATGAGATGTGGGCAGAGGTAGATGTTTTACTAGGTGGTCGTGCAGCTGAAGAGGTTTTCTTGGGAGAGATTTCAACTGGTGCAGGTAATGACCTTGAAAGAGCAACAGATATTATCAAATCAATGGTTCAAACTTATGGTATGAGTGATGTAGCTGGACTTATGGTTTTAGAAAAAAGTCGTCAATCTTTCTTAGGTGGTGGTGCACAATCATCTCGTGAATATAGTGACAAGATGGCAGAAAATATGGATGAGTTTATAAAAGCATCTCTACAAGAGCATTATAACGGCGTACTAGCTAGACTTGAAGAATACCGTGATGCCATAGAGGATATGGTTAAACTTCTTTATAAAAAAGAAAATATTACAGGTGAAGAAGTAAGAGAGATAATCATAAATTTTGAAAAAGCAAATAATTTAGAATCTAAAGTTGTTGAGAGTGTTGATGATATAGAGCAAGAATTAAAAGAAGATGCTAAAATGTCGCAAAAAGATGATGAAAAAGTAGATGAGAAAAACACCTAATAAATTAGTATTTATACTACCAAATCTTTTTACTGCTGCATCTATATTTTCAGGTATATTTAGCATAATTAGTGCAGTAAATGGAGAGTTTGATAAAGCTGCTTGGCTTATCTTACTCTCTCTTATCTTTGATGGATTAGACGGTAGAGTAGCTAGACTTACAAACACTTGTTCAAAATTTGGTGTAGAGTTTGACTCATTAGCTGACATGGTAGCTTTTGGTGTTGCTCCTGCTATACTTATGTATCTTTTTATAGGTCATGAGTTTGGAAGATTTGGAGTTGTTGTGGCTGCTCTTTTTGTTATATTTGGAGCAATTAGGCTTGCTAGATTTAATGTTATGAGTGTGAGTAGTGAACCATCTGTTTTTATAGGTGTTCCCATACCAACTGCTGCTGTTTTTATATCTTTACTTGTTCTTCTTTTTGACAAATATAGTTTTGAAATACATTATGGTTTAATCATCATGTTCTTATCTCTTCTTGTTTCTGTTTTAATGGTTAGTAACATAAGATACCCAAGCTTTAAAAAAGTGGACTTAAGCCCAAAACATACTATGAAATTATTTGTGGTTATTTTATCTACACTTTGTTTTATATTTATGTACCCAATAGAAGGTTTTGCTCTTATTTTTACCATATATATATTGTATGGTCTTATCCGTGCTATATTGCTTATCCCAAAAGGACTGCATCTAAAAAAATAGATGCTACTCTTTTTTTTGCTTTTTAAACATCAACTTATCTGTATCTATGTCAAAATTAAAAAAGTCGGAACTAAAACCATCTTTTATAACTTTTGATAACTGTATAACTGCACCTTTGTTATTTTGTATCTCAAGATAAAGTAAGCCAAGAGCATATCTACTCTCTAAAAATTTAGGATTTTTCATCTTAGAGAGTTCTAAAAGTGCGATGGCATTTGCATGGTGTGAAGCTGCTGTAGATGCAATGGCACCTAGAAAAAGAGTATGTGCATCTCTAACTTTTAAATCATCTATGAGAGTATTATAAAGAGTATATGACTCTTCAAAAGCTCCATCATAAAGAGATGCTAAAGCTAATGCACTTGTAACTTCTTTAGTATTTTTATCCATAGTTGAGAGTTTTTGTTTTAAATCTTGTCTTAGAAAGTAAAGTTTACCTATCATAAGATTTTGTTGAACATATAGATATTTTGTAATATAAGCACCAAAATATAAATCATCCATATCAAATTTTTGTACCTTTAGATAGTTCATGACTTTTTTTGCATAAGCCTTTGTTTTTAATTTTGAAAAATGAGCATCTATATACATTATATGTGGCAATATCTCATTTGGAAGCATAATAGTAAGCTTATGGGAAGCCTTCTTAGC